>JBBSEL010000016.1:0-14525 GCA_038239755.1 Chloroflexia bacterium
CCGCTTGCTGCGTGGGGAGTATGCCCCCCTCCAGGCCGGGGCGCTGGCCGGGGTCCACCAGACGCGATTGACCGCCGCGCAACATCCGGCCCTGCCTGCCCATTATAGCCCGCATACGGTGTACCAGAACCGGCAAGAGGGCGGCCCCCTGCTACCCCCCGGCGACGATCCGGCCCTGGCCGCCGCCCCGGTGCCCGCGCTGGGGGCCTCAATTCGGGCGGGGTTATTCAGCACACCGGGGCGCTATCTATTGGCGCACGCCCTCGACACGGGGGCACCCATCTGGGCAGACCCGGACGCCGCGCGGTCGCTGCTGGCCGGGGGCCAGGGACGATCCGGCAAGAGCACCGCCCTTGCGGGCCAGGCCCTACAAGAAATTGTGGTGCCCGCGCCCGGCCTGCGTGAACCGCCCGTGTTTCTCTTGTTAGACCCCCATCATAACAAGCCGTCGAGCTTAACAAAGCGCCTGGAGGGACTAGGCCCGCGTATTCACATGATCGCCCATACGCCCGCCGATGTGTTGAAAGCGTGCGAGTATTACGAACGGGAGGGCAAGCGCCGCATAAGCACGGGCCGCGCGGCGTATCGCCTGGTGCTGCTGGGGGATGAGATGAGCCTGATGTATGAGGACGGATCGGGGTATGAGGACGCCCGCGCCGCCATCTCTGCCGCATTCTTGCATAGCAACATTCATTATGGGGCCGTGCACGCGCCTGCCCTGGCCGGGGTGCATCTGCTACCCGCCGCCGCCTTTGGGGGCCGGGCCAATTTGCGCCGGTCGTTTCATGCCCGCGCCGCGTTCCGGCTCGACGCCGCCGATGGGCAGATGTTGGGGCTGGCCCCCGCGATGGCCCGCGAACTGATCACGCTGGCCGCCGGTCAGTGTATGTTAATGGCTCCCGGTCTACCCGTTACCCGCGCCGTCGCGCCGAACGTCGAGCCGGACGCCCCCGCGCTGGCCCTGGAGTATGCCACCTGGATGCACGCCGGGCGCACCAGCAGCACCCCGGCACGACCCCCGGCACGGCCCGCGATTGACGTGCCAGGCCCGTACCAGCCGCGTACCAGCGACGTGCTAGCCGAGGCCCCCGGCGACGGCGACGGCACGCCCCCCGCGCCTGCTAGGACGCTCGACGGCACGGCCTGGGACGCCGTTGGGACGGCTGGCACGGTGCCCCCGGATATGGACGCCGCCGCCGTGATCAACCTGTTTTATGGGGAGGGGTTAGACGTGGCCGCGATCATGCGCCGACTCTACCCGGACCTCCAGGGCAAAGGGAAAACGCTCAACGATTGGCAGGCCCGCGTCCGGGCGATCAACGCGATCATCCGGCAGACCGGGCGGGGGCAGGCCGCATGATGGGCGGGGAGGATCAAACAGGTAACAATCCGGGATCGTCGACAAGGATGCATCGCCGTACCAGCAGACGGAGATTGCGCGCCGGGTTGCCACCCCCGCCCTCTGCTAAATCATATGGCTCAGAAGTTTGACAAGATGAAAACAAAGTTTCCGGGTACGCTGGATCTGGAAACGTCCCCCCTAAACCCTTGCGTGCCACCCACCGCGTATGATATACTATAGAAGAACCAAGTAATATTGAGGCGATTTACAAGGAGATAGAAATGGCAACCCGCAATTGGCGCACTTTTGATGGAAAGCACGCGTTGTCGGAAATTAAAGCCCCCCAACTATCTATTCAGCGGGGCGGAACGCTGGGTATCAACAAGAGTTTGTATGAAGCCCTGGGCCGCCCCGACCGAATTGTTTTTCTGTGGGACGTTGAAACCCGTACTTTTGGCCTGTCCACCCATATTGAGGGGGCGCGGTCTACGTATCCAGTCCGCGCCCAACAGAGTGAATCCAGTTGGGTGATTAACGCCACATCGTTCCTGCGCTGGGCGGGCGTCTCCCACGGCGATAAAGTCCAGTATTACAATCCCATCATTGAGGATGGGATCGCTATCATTGAGCTGGATCAAGAGCGTAGCGGGGAAACTGATGGCAAAGGCGATAAGTGAGCGTGATCTAGCGTTCCCGATTGATGATGAACTGCATCGGGCAACGCAGATGCACATCAAGCGGCTAGGGGTGCCGCTTCGAGCCTGGCTCCGTGAGTTGATCGAACCCCAGCTGCGCGCCGAATGTGCGGACGAGCTGCGCTTGGTGGCACCACCCCCAGCCGACCAGAAAGACCGCGCGACTGATACAGAAAATCCCCCGATGCAGGTGTGATCTGCCGGGGGATTTTGTCGTATAATATAGCAACGCCCGGTGGTACGAACACCAGGCGCGGCAGGGGTGCAAGTTTCTTGGACCGAGTCTTGCACCCCTAGCATACCAGAATATCGGACATTTGTAAAGTAGGAACGCTGGAATTGTGGAACGTTCGGTTTTTCGAGGATTGGAATAGCCGAGCAATCGCCTAACTGCTACCTGCCTACATCCCGCACCGTGAACCTCTGGCGTGCAAAATGCCCCGCGCTGTGCTCCACACCGGGCCACATCAAACCTTACGAGGTGTGGCCCATGTTCCGAACAACTGCAATTCATGACCAGACCCCCGCCGCGCCGCCCATTGTGCCGCCGCTGCTTGGGGCCGCCCCGTCGAGCAATCCCGCCGATGTGGAGCTATTTACCCCTCACGCCGATCATGGTACTGTCCGGGTGCGCCCGGTGAACCTTGACGCTTTCCCCGACGAAGTAAAGAGCCGCCCGCAATTCGTCGTATGGAAGCTGGAGCCGGGGCCGGATGGCCGCCTAACCAAAATCCTTTATAACCCCCGCAACCCCCAACGCCGCGCCCGGACCTATGATAGCCCTACCCCCAAACGACCCTATACTGACCGCCCCGCCGACACATGGGGCACCTTCGCTCAGGCGCTGGCCGTCTACCACCGGGGCGGATTTGCCGGGCTGGGCTACGTATTCACCGCCGACGATCCATATGTCGGCGTAGACCTCGACGGGTGCCGCGACCCGGACACGGGGCAGATCACCGCACAAGCTGCGGCGATCATCGCTACCATCGCCACCTATGCCGACGTGTCGCCGTCGGGGACCGGGATCAAGCTGTTTGTGCGAGGGGCAACCCCCTTGCCTATTGAGGACGGGTACCATAAGGGCAAGCGGCTGGGCGATGTTGAGATGTATAGCGAACGCCGATTTTTCACCTTTACGGGCAAGGTCGCACCGGGCGGCCTGCTGGCCCTGGAGGACCGAACCGAGGCCCTCGCCGCCGTCTACCGTGAATACGTCTACCGCCCGCCGAAGGCCCCGCCCGCCCCGCGTGCGCCTGGTGATAATGGCCCGCCGCCCCTGAGCGCCACCGACATAATCAGGATGGGCACCAGCGCCCGCAACGGAAGTAAGTTTGCCCAGCTTATGAGCGGCGATATTGCGGGCTATGCATCGGCGTCCGAAGCCGACGCCGCCCTGCTGGGGCTGGTCAAGTTTTACACCTGGGACCGGACGACGGCCTTGCAGGTTCTGGCCCTCTCTGGCCTGGCCCGTGAGAAGCACCAGCGCCGCCCCGACTACCTTGACGACACCCTTGATTATATTGACTTTGGGTACGGCGAACACTACACCGGGCAACCGCTCGACACGGCCCCCAGCGCCACCCGGCCTCGCCACGCTCGGCCCCCAGCCCCTGCCCCCCAGCTAACCCCGGACCCGGCCCCCACCCTGGAGCCGCCCCACCCTGCCGACACAGCCGGGATCGGCGACGACCAGGACACCCCACCCCCCAATGCGCCACCCGCGCTGACCAGCACCGGCGACGGCGACACCGCCGAGCATCTAAGCGATACGGGCAACGCCCGCCGCCTCTTACGACACTTTGGGGAGGAATTACGCTACTGTAAAGCGTGGGGCTGGTTAGGATGGGACGGGCAACGCTGGGCGATAGACGCCGACGCCCTTGCCACCCGCCGCGCGGTAGACACCGTAAGCCGGATGTACCAGGAGGCCGCCGCCCTGGAGGATGAACCACGCCGCGCCCTGATTAAGCACGCCCTAAAGAGTGAGAGCGCCGGGGCGCTGGCCGCGATGCTCGACATAGCCCAAAACTACGCGACCGCGCACCCGGATCAATTCGATCAAGATCCGTGGGTGCTTAATTGTCTGAATGGCACGGTGGATCTACGCATCGGCCAATTGCGCCCCCATGATCGCGCCGACTATTGTACCAAGCTGGCCCCCGTCGAGTACGATCCGGCGGCGACGTGCCCCACCTGGCACGCTTTCTTAGATCGGATTTTCGCCGGGGATGCAGCCATGATTAACCACATTCAGCGGGCCGTGGGCTACAGCATCAGCGGCTCGACGGATGAACAGGTATTTTTTATGCCCTATGGCAGCGGGGCAAACGGCAAGAGTACATTCTTGACCGCCTTAAATCGCCTGCTGGGCAACTATGCCCAAATGGCCGCCGCGTCGAGCCTGCTGGTGAAGCGCCACGATCCGGGGGTGAATAACGACATAGCCCGCATGGCCGGGGCGCGCATGATCGCCGCCCTGGAAACGGAGCCAGGCCAGCAACTAGCAACGGCCCTCATTAAAACCTTGACCGGGCAAGATCCCATCACCGCACGCTATCTACGCAAAGAGTTTTTCGAGTTTATGCCGGTGCTGAAACTGTGGCTAGCCACTAACCACCGACCGGCGATTAAGGACACAACGGACAGCATCTGGCGACGGGTGCGCCTGCTACCGTTCACCGTCCGCATTCCCGACAGTGAGAAAGATCCGACCCTGCCCCACAAGCTAAAAGCCGAGGCCGCCGGTATTCTGGCCTGGGCCGTGCAAGGGTGCCTACTCTGGCAACAAAGCGGCCTCCAGGACCCGCCCGCCGTGCTCGACGCGACCGCCGCATATCGCGCTGAAGAAGATACGTTTGCCGCGTTCCTGGCCGAATGTTGCCACCAGGGGCCAAAGTACGGCCCCTGCGAATTAAAGACCCTCTATACCACTTATACCCGCTGGGCACCAGAAAACGCCCACGGGCGGCCCCTGACCCGACCAGAGTTTACAAAAGAACTGGCCCAACGAGGATACCCCACCCGCAACGGCGCGCACAATAAAACGGTGCTCGATGGCTTAGGGCTGGTGCTGAATGAATACAGCGCCCCGTCGTCACAAGAGGGGGTAAGGGTAGGAGACACCCCGCACGGGCCAGAACCTGATTCACCTGACGAGGTTAAGGGGGTTAAATCGGTTAATGTAAATGCCGCTAATTCTGACAATTCTACATCTCATAAGGGCGATAGGGGCAAAAACTTAACCGGCTTAACCGGCTTAACCCTATGTGCCTATTGTCACGAACGGCCCGCCCTCGACGGGGGCACCTTCTGCGAGGAGTGCGCCCGATGATGGCTGCTACTCTTGCCGCTCCGACCCCCCTGCGAATGATCCCGACGCCGACGCCCGCCCGCAAACCGCCGCGCCGCCCGCCGTCGAGCGGGTGCAAGTATGTTCACCCCGCCGCCCCGGATACCCCCGGCGGCCCATGCGGGGGCCGGTCCTGGTGCTGGTCGCCCCGCGACGGGCTGTACTTCTGTGGCCGGTGCTCGATGCCAGAGCTACACCGCCCCGCCCCCGCGCCGTCCACCCCGCCCCCGCTGTGCCCGCTTTGCGCGGCGCTGGGTTGCTGGTCCGGGGATACCGCCTGGTGGTACTGCCCAACCTGTGGTCACTACATCGGCGCGCCGCCGCTCGACTAGCCCGGCCTGGTCGCTGGCACGTTGGGCCAGCCCCGCTCCGGTGCCCATCATAGGAAGACCGCCCATGCACGCGATCCGACTCCGCCCCCGCCTGGTGCTGGGCAGCATGACCCCCGATGAACTGGCCGCCATCGAGCCGCCCCCGCTGACCCCGTTTCACCAGTGGTTATTGACCGTCCCTGCCGATGGGACGCCACCCGGCGACCTGGCCGCCGAACTACGTGACGAGCTGGCCGCCGGGTGCCTGAGTGCCGCCGACATGACCCCGGCGGGTGTCCGGGCGCACCTCGACATAGCACACACCGTCGCCGGATGGGTGCCCGGTGCCCTGGCCCGCCTGGAGAAGCTACACCGCGCCGCCGTCGAGCGGCAGACACAAGAGGCTGCGTGAGTACCCGCGCTGCATTAGTGAACAGTGGTAAAGGGTGAACGATGGGCCTATCATAAGCACCGGGGCGGATCTGGTCAAGCGCCCCATGCCTGCGACCGTGTGAGAAGCTCCAGGGGCGGCGATCCGGCCCGCTCCCTGGTGAATACTCACGCTATTTGTATCCTGTCGAGCACCCACCCCACCGCGCGGCGACACGGCCCGCTAGACCCCTACCCCGCCCCGGATCTGGATTATTCTGGATTTGTGGGGGTGCCGCCCATTGATCCGGCATTGTTTATCAATGGCCCTGGAGCACCCCTGAGCGGACACCCCTGCAATCGGAAATACCCCATGCACGCCGCTTGATTCGTGCTTGTAAAACAAGCAGGCCGGGGGCGTGTCCGGGGACAAGGCAGGGGCCAGGACCGGGGCCAGTAGCACCGGGGCGCATGTCCGGGGCCAGGGGGGCGGGCTGGGGTGCTATCTGGTAAGCGTTACCAGATAACCGCGTTAGCTGCGTTGCTGTGGACACCCCTTGACCGACGAATGACCCCTTGACCGATTCCCTACTCTTGCCCCCTCCTGCCCTACCGTCGCCAGAATTGCCACCAGGGCCGGGTCGGTGCGTTGTTCTCACGCTGTTTATCAGCGCGGGGGCCAGGGGCCAGGGCTAGGGCCGGGGGCGGGGCCTCGACGGGGGCACCGGCGGCCAGCGCCGCCCGGTCCTGCAAAGTGCGGATCTGCTCGACAAGGACCGCGTTCGTGTTGGTGAGTTGGGCGATTGTGGCCGCCTGCTGCTGCAAGAGGGCCAGCAGGCCCGCCGCGTCGAGGGACACCGGGAGCACGTCGCCGGGGGCACCCGCTCCAGCGCCTGGCCCGCCGTGGGCATAGTCCGGGGGCGGCTCGACGGCCCAGCCTGGCCCATGCTCACTGACCACGGGCACCGCCCGGACCTCGCCGCGCGCAATCCGCCGCCGGATCGTGCGCGCGGTCACCCCGTAGGCCCGCGCCGCCTCTTGCTGACTAAGCCAGCCGCGTATGTCCGGGGTGCTGTCCGGGGGCGTGTCCTCTGTCATGCCGGGGATTATAGCACACCGCTCACATTGTTTTGCGTGCCTGAGTTGTGCTACACTATGATCACTACCCCCGCTTGTCGAGGTATGATCATGGGATGGGAACGCCGCAAGAACCGCCAATACTACTACTACAAGCGCCGCGACGGGGATCGCGTGATCTCGCAATATGCGGGGGCGGGGGCCGCTGCACAAGCGATAGCCGCTCTACAAACGAATGACACCCGCCTGCACGCTGGCCTGCGTGCTCGACGGGCCCCCCGCGCCCCGGACCCGCTGGCCGGGCGGCTCGACACGCTGGCCGTTGTTACCCGGAACCTAACCCGCGCTGTGTTGGAAGCGAACGGGTATCATGCCCATAAAGGGCAATGGAGAAAAAGCCGAATGCCCCGCGCTAGTAAAGCCCTGGCCGTCGCCCCGGCGGACCTGGCCGCGCCCCGCCCCGGCCAGGACACCGCCGCTTGGTTGAATGAATTACTGACCCGCCCGCAACTGACCCCCGCCGAACGTGCCGCCCTGGTCGAAGCGTTTGACCACCTGCCGACGATCCGACAACAGGTTGGCGATCTCGTTACCCATGCCCGCGCCGGACTGATCGGGCTATCCGCCGGGCAAGGGGCTGGGGTGCGCGTGGCGATTGAGCGCGAAGTAGATGCCCTGATCGCCGGGCTTGGCTATGCGACCGCCGCGCCCCTAGAACGGCTACTCATTGATCAGATCGCGTGTTGCTGGCTAAATGTCTATGATGTGCAGCGCCGCTACGCCTCAGTCATGAGCGAAAGTCAGACGATCAAACATGCGGAATACTGGGAACGCAAGCACACCGCCGCGCAGCACCGTTACCTGCGCGCAATTGAGGCCCTGGCTCGTGTCCGCAAGCTGGCCCGGCCTGGCCCCCTCCAGATCAACATCGGGGATAAGCAGATCAACATGGTCAATCCGCCCGGCCCCGCGCCCGCGCTGGTGGAAATGTCCTGTGCGCCCGCCGAACCGATGGCAGGATAGACCGCATTCTAGGCACAAATCGCCCGCTAAAAGCTGACAAAAAGCTGTCAAAACCAGGCACAAACCAGACATAGAAATAGGGGCGGCCCCATCCCCAGAGCCGTCCCTTCTCTTGCGCCCGTGTGCTATAATCTGATCGCAGTTATAACCCCTTGCCCTGCCGTGTTGACGGGCGCGGCTCTCCTATAGCGAGGATCTATGTCCACCCTGGTTCCCGATCCCCTCTGCCCGGTCTGCCAGGCCGCGCTGCAACCCACCTGGGCGGCGTGCCCCCACTGCGGCACGCCGATCGTCTGGCGCGACGGGCAACCCGTTCCGCGCCCGATTGCGGTCCCGCTGGCGCGGCCCCCTGGCCCTACTGCTCCGCCGCCACCCGCCCCACAGATCGTCTATGTCCAGGCCCCACCGCCGCCCAAGCGCCGTTCCGGGTGTGGGCTGATCGGCGGGCTACTGGTCGTTATTGTGCTGCTCTGTGGGGTCTACTTCCTCGCTAACCCTGGTTCCCGCGATTTTAGCACCCCGGCGCAGCCGATCAGCAGTGGGGCCGGGAGCACCGGGGGCAAGCCGCAACTGACTGTTGCTGAGCAGACCTATCTCAATGCGGTGGCTGCCGAAAGTAGCGAGCTGGGGCCGCTGCTGACCCAATTCGGTACCGAGAGCAACGCCCCGGACCTGTTCTCAACGGATTGGAAGTTGCGCATGGCCGTGATTCTGGCGGGCATTCAAACCACGACCACAGCAGCGAGCCACCTGACCGCCCCGCCCACCCTGACCGCCGTGGATACCCCGTATCAATCCGGCATTGGGCACTTAGCGCACATGGTCGCCTTGATCACCCAGGGGATCGACCAGAAGGACCCGGCGCTCATCACGCAGGCCAATACCGAACTCACGCAGGGCAGCGCCGACCTTCAGACGGCCACCACGGCCCTCCGTGCGTTCATGGCCGCGCATCAGTAGCCAACGTACCGTGCAACGGATGCTACGACATGCGCCAACGCACCGGCCCCGCCCGCCTGGTGCTGCTGGTGCTGCTGGTGCTGGTGCTCAGGCTATGCGCCCTGCTCATTTTCCGGGGCAAAAACCCCATGAAAAAACGGGTGATTTTCGCCGGGGATTTCTCCGTTTTCCCAGGCATAAAACGAGGGACGCCAGGCAGGGAAAAATCAGAGAAAAACGCACCAAATTTTCAGGGGTTTTGGGCGGGGTTTTGTACCTCTCCATACCCGCTGCTTAACCAGGCGAGCACCTCATCATACCAGCTCGTGCGCCGGTGGGTCTGGAGGCGGTAAGGTGCGCCGGTTCCGCACTTCCGGCCAGCCCGCCAGCGCCCGTAGATAATCCGCGACGCTCCATTTGTTCGCCGCGATGGCTTGGGCGCGTAATTGCACCTTCTCGGCTGGGGTACAGGGTAAATCCACATTTGCGGTATGGTTGAGGGCACTAGCGCGGGGACGTGGCCCCCGCCCCCGATTCGGGCCATAGTTAGGCATCGGTGGTACCCCTGCCGCCGCTCTGTAACTCCCCATACCACCCGGCCAGCCAGTCGAGCACCTCCTGATAGCGCGCGCTGGGCAGGTTCTTATAGCTGCTGATCCGCCAGCGCCGGTACATCTCACTATACACTTGGGCATACCCGTTCTTGTCACCCCGCGCGGCTAGGGCCTGGCCCACGTTCTTAACGGCTAGGGCGATCTCTGCCGCCTGGCCGTCGCTGATCAGCGCCGTGGCCCCGGTGTGCAGCTCCAGCACGGTCAACCGTTGGCGGGTGTCCTGAATAAAGCCGCGCATATAATCGGCCATCACCTCTTGCCGCCCGGCGACCTCCCCTAGCCGTTGCTCGATTTCTAGCTGTTGTTGGGCCAGGGCATAGACCGCCCCGGCGATCTCGACGGCCAGCGCCGCGCCGCTCACCGCCGGGGCCGGGGCTATGGTAAGCGCCGCCTCCCCCTGGAAGGCACGCCACAGCACCCGGAAGCACTCACGCCGATAGCGATCAAGCTTCTCGACTAGCTCCGGCTTGACGCGCCCCGTGTCTATGCCAAATAACCAGCCGGGTAGCATGTCAAGCGGCAGGCACAAGGTTTTATAGCGTTTACCATCGGCACTGCCCAAAATGACTTCACGCACCGCCGATGCCAGCACAGGATCGCGCATAACACGCTGGCGAGAACCGCTAACCGACAGCCCCAGGAAGATTGCTAAGGGGCGAAGGGGGACATAGAACTCATCAGGGCCAGCTTGTGCGACCGGCACCGGATCGCCGTAAAAATCCACCGTCTTTTCAGCCACGGGCACCAGGGCACGCACCGGGGGCACAGGTTGATCATCGGACATAAGATCCTCGCAGTTGGGTGTAAGCCGCGCTTACGGCTGGCATCAGTTGGGTGTATGGGAGGCAGCGCCATCAGTTGGGTGTGTCATACACCCAACTGATTAGTATAGACCCTCCGTCGCACCAGGGGCCAATTCGTCGAGGATGTAGTGGGCCGCCGTGGTATCAATCCGCTTGTGCCCTAGCGCGCGCTGGGCCTGCCGCAAGTCGCGGGCCGCTAGTTGGGTGCCGACAAAGCGCCTAAAATCATGGGGCTTGACGTGCTCCAGCCCGGCGGCGACGGCATAGGCGGTGATCAGCTTCCAGGCCCCCGCCGGGGTGATCGGGGTGCTCGACGCCCGCCCCGCCCCGCGCCCGCCCCAGCCGGTGAACACGTATTCAGAGAGGACCGGGCGCACCCCGATCCAGGCTTGCACCGCCTGGTACGCCTCGCGGGTTAGATGCGCCTCGCGGGCGACGGCCTGGCCCTTGCCTAATACGCTCACGAAATAGCCGCCGTCGCGGGGGTAGATGTTGCCCAGCCGCAAGCCGACGGCCTCACTAATGCGGACCCCGCTCGACGCCAGGACGGCCAGCAGCGCCCGATCCCGTAGACCGCGCGGGGTGCTGGGGTCTGGCGTCTCACACAAGCGCCGCATATCCGCCGGGGCAATCCGGGTGCGCCCATGTGACCGCAACCGCTCACGCAGCGCCGACACTTTCACCCCGCCAATAGCGGCGAACTGGCCCGCCGTGTTGGCGTCGAGGCCGGGCACCCCTTGTGCGGCCCCTTCCTTCACGATGCGCTTGACCCCGGCGATCATCCTATTGATCGTGTTGGGGCTATAGCTGGTGTCAGCGGCCAGCGCCGCGCGCCACTGGGCCAGGCTGGCCGGGACCGTGGGCACCGCCCCCGCCTGCTGGCACCAGGCCACATACGCCGCAATATCGCCGCGATAGCGGGCGATGCTCGACGGGGCGAGCTGGCCCGCGAGAATACTCACATCGGCCAGGACCGGGGCCGCGCCGCCGCTCAGTACAATTTCTGTGCTCATACTACACCTCGATCATATCGCAACGGGGCCGCCGGGCCGCGCCCCACGCTGGCCGCCGTCGCGCTGTGGTCACATTCCAGGCAGCACCAGGCCCCATCCGCCGTGGCAAGCCAATACAGCGCCGCCCCGTCACGCGGGCACCGGGGCGCGGCGGGGTTATCTTCGGGATAGTAGCGATCCAGGCAGGCCGGGCAATAGCGCGGCCCCGGTGCGATCTGGCCGTCGCAGGATGCACAGTAATTCACGCTACACCCCCAGCCCCGCGCATAGGTTATTCCCGATCTCACAGTCACAATGCAGCCCGCCCGCCTCCAGCCGCGCTAGATAAGCATCGGCGTCAACGTCCGGTGCATAGTGGGCGAAGTAGGCACGGGAATAGCGGAACGTATGATCGCACGGCTGCGCCTGCTCGACCAGGACGCGGGCCAGCCCCCGGCAGAGCGCCGACGGGTCGTAGATGCGCCGCAAGTCGCGCAATAAGGTTTTGTTGGTCGCTGGCATAGTATCCCCCTTTATGTAAGGCCCGGTGATGAGTAAAGCATAACGTTTGCAGATTGTCGAGGGCGTGCGACCCGCCCATTGATCGCGGGGTGATGTGGTGCACCTCCAGCGCCGTGCCCGTGCCGCACTGCTGGCAGGCGTGGCCGTCGCGGGTAAGGGCGGCCTTGCGGGTGCTGGTGAACTGGCCCTTGTGGCTGGCCTTGCTGCACGCCGTCGAGCAATACCCCTGATTTGACCGGCGGGGCTGGAACGCTGCGCCGCACTCACCACAGAACCTACTAGCCACAAGAACACCCCCACAAAATAGGTTAATGTAACTACTCTTTACTATACCTATTATACCGAGATTAGGCGCATAAGTCAATAGATATTGGGCACCTATTATCATTGACAAGGCACCCAATATTATGCTATGATGTTGGGGAGGGCGGCGACGTGCCCCCTACTCTGTTCTAGTAAAGGGGGGTAGTAATGACCGGGACTGAGGATCGCAAGAGGCCGGGCCGCCCGTCGCGTGCGACACGTAAGATCAATCTACCGCTCGACGTGGACGCCGCCGACTTGTTAGAACTGCTGGCCGGGCCGCATAAGCGGGGCCAGTATATCAGCGAGTTGATCCGCCGGGCCGCTGTGCAAGCGGGTATCATCGAGCCGGGCACCGGGGCACCCGCCCTACCGCTCGACTTGATCGTGCTCCAGCGCCAATTGGCGGATCTACAGGAACGGGTACGGATCGCCCTGGAGGGGCAAGAGGTCACCGCGCCCGGCGGCGATTAGGACCGGGCACCAGACACAAGCGAGCACAAACAAGCGCCCCCGGAACGTGTTACTAGCACGCGCCGGGGACTGAGGCCGGATCAGGGGTGAACTGTCCTGCCTGTGCGCCCATTATAGCAATTTCCCGCCCCGCGCGCCGTTCACCCCGGCAACCGGGGCTTACTGCATTCTGGAGGGTGAACCGATGCACCAATATTTACCCCGATGGCTCTGGGACAGCTACACGCTGCATTGGCTGTGGGATGTGCGGCGGGTGTTGATCCGCGTTCGCAGCGTGCGCGAGGCCCGCGCCGTCCTGCGATTGATGCTCCTGATCGCCCCGTGGCACCCGAACCGGATCGAACGCTGCGAGTGGTTAGAGCGGTGGGCGCTGGCCGCCTGGGCAGAACGGACGGCCCGCAATGCGTCCTGAGCCACCCGCCGACGATCTGCCCAGCTACTTGCACCCGTGGATCGGCGTGATCCCCATGCACGAACTACAGGCCGGGGCACACGCCGCCCGTGAGCACCAGCAGTACCCGCGCGACGAGGACCGCCCCGGCGACGGCCAGGGCACCAGCCAGCAGGGCACCGGCCAGCAGGACCGCGCCGACACGCCCGGCGACGGCTGGGGCTGGGGCCGGTAAGCGGACAAAGCGGACACTAGCGGCGGGGTGCTCGACGGGTGCCCCGCCCCAACATAAGAGAGGACCGCACCATGAGCACCGACTATAGGGATTACGAGGACGGGGTGTGGACCCCGGAACCCGGCATCCTGGCCGAAAACCAACTGATCATTAACCCCCCACGCGGGGTGCACCCTAACCACATCATACCCAGCATCGAGCATGGGACCAACCGCGACGATCCCGACTATGATCGGGCCGGTACGCCAGGGCTGCGAGAGGTCTACATAATGAATATCGGGTCCGGCGGTCCCATACCCCGTAGAGGCCGCGACCAATAGGCACCAACAGGCACCGGGCGAGGGCGCATGACGACCCCCGCCCATCCTGCTAGAACTGAGGACCGCATGATGAGGAAGATCGTACCACTGATCACGCTGGCCGCCGTGGTGCTGCTCACCGGCTGGGGCCTGGTCAGCACCTTGACCGGGCCGGGCGGGCTGCTGGAGAATGACACCGACCGCTACACCCGGCAGGCCCGCGCCGCCCTCGCCGTAGACCGGGCACAAGCAGACCTCGCCGCCTACCGCGCGGCTGTGGACCGCGCCGACGCACAAGCCGACGCCCTGGCCGCCCTGGAGATCAACCGTGCCGCCGCATTCACCTATGCGGGCACCGTCGCCGGGGTGCTCCTGGTGCTCCTGGTACCATGTGCCGTCGTGCTGGCCCTGCTGATCACGGTAGATGCGTACTTACACCGCCGCGCCCCGTTGGTACCCGTCGCCGCCGATGGCACCGTACCTATGAGCCGGGCGTGGGTTGTGGGGCCGGGTGCCCGCCCGCTGCAAGTCGCCGCCCTCCAGGGGCTGCACCAGACCCGGCAGATCGCCGCCGCCCATCCGCCCCAGCCCCAGCACTACGCGCCGCATATCACGTACCAGAACCGGCAAGAGGGCGGCCCCCTGCTACCCCCCGGCGACGATCCCGCGCTGGCCGCCGCCCCGGTGCCCGCGCTGGGGGCCTCCATCCGGGCGGGGTTATTCAGCACACCGGGGCGCTATCTATTGGCGCACGCCCTCGACACGGGGGCACCCATCTGGGCAG
>JBBSEL010000017.1:0-14127 GCA_038239755.1 Chloroflexia bacterium
GGCGGCGAAATCGCGCACTGCGTCCATCACCGGGGCGAAGCGCGCAATGGCCCCGCAGCGCAGGTAGTCACCATAGCTGAACCCGCCCGGCAGCACCAGCGCATCATAGCCGCGCACCGTGGTGGCCCCATGCCAGATCGGCTCGGCCTCCTGCCCCATGACGCTATTCAGCATATGCAGCGCGTCGTGGTCGCCGTTGGAGCCGGGAAAGATGAGGACGCCGAAGCGATGTTTGCGCACGGGATCTCCTTGCGTGAAACGTGAAACGTGAAGCGTGAAGCGTGAACTACTGCGTATTACGTATTGCGTAAGGACGCTAGGTTTACTGACCACTCAGCACTCAGCACTCGTTACCAACCACCAACCACCCACCACCAACCACTAACCGCCGGTCACTGGTCACTGGTCACCGGTCAGGGCGAACGACATAGGTGAAGTCTTCGATCACCGGGTTGGCGAGAAGGCGGGCCGCCATGTCGCGGACCTGGGCGGTGGCGGCGGCTTCGTCGGCGGCCTGGAAGTGCAGTTCGATCACTTTCCCGGCGCGCACGGCGGAGACTCCACCGTAGCCCAACTGGTGCAGGCCGTCGCGGATCGCCAACCCCTGCGGGTCGTTCACCACCGGCTTGAGCGTCACCGTCACGCGGGCCTGCCAGCGGGGGCCGGTCCCTGGTTCCTGTTCCACGCGCGTGTCCTCCTATGTGTGGTCAGTATAGCGATGGCCCGGCGCGCTTGTCAAGCGAGGGTCGGGGGGCCTTAGTACTGAACTTCAAGCGGGACAGTCTGCCCGGTCAGGCGGGTATAGGCCTCCCAGTATTTGGCGGCGATTTGGGCCACCACGTCGGGGGGCAGGGCCGGGGCGGGCGGTTCGCGGTCCCAGCCGCTCGCCAGCAGCCAGTCGCGGACATATTGTTTGTCATAGCTGGCCTGGGCCGCGCCCGGCGTGTAGGCGGCCCTGTCCCAGAAGCGCGAACTGTCGGGGGTGAGGGCTTCGTCGATCAGCAGCAACTCGCCGTCGAGCAGGCCGAACTCGAACTTGGTATCGGCAATGAGGATGCCCCGCGTTTCGGCCTGAGCGGCGGCGTAGCTGTAGAGGGCCAGGCTGGTATCGCGCAATTGGGCAGCGAGATCGGCTCCCAGCCGGTCGGCCAGGGTGGCGAAGGGGATGTTTTCGTCGTGGCCGCTGGCTGCTTTGGTCGCCGGGGTGAAGATCGGGTCGGGCAGGCGGTCGCTCTCCTGCAGGCCCGGTGGCAGGGTGATGCCGCAGGCGCTGTGGTCGGCGCTGGTCCGGTACTCGGCCCAGGCCGACCCGGCCAGGTAGCCGCGCACCACGCACTCGAAGTCGATCCGCTCAGCCTTGCGCCCCAACGTGGCCCGGCCCTCCAGCGCGTGGCGCTGTTCGGGGGTCCACTCGCTATAATCCAGCTCGAAGGCGGTGGGTTGGATGCTGATCAGGTGGTTGGGGATGATCGCGGCGGTGTGGGCGAACCACCATGCCGACAGGCGGGTCAGCACCTCGCCCCGGCGGGGGATGCCCGTGGGCAGTACCGCGTCGAAGGCCGACAGCCGGTCGGTGGCGATGATCAAGATCCGGTCGCCCAGGTCGTAAAGGTCGCGCACCTTGCCCTCGCCCAGGCGGGGCAGCGGCAGGTCGGTGTGCAGCAGCGCGGGATATGGGTCGCTCACCGGTTAGCCCTCCAGCCCGAGGCGGCGATAGGCCGCGTCGATGTGTTTCAGGTGGTAGCCCACGTCCATCAGCGCGGTGATCGCGGCGGGCGGCAGGTGGGCGGTCACGTCGGGGTCGGCGCTGAGCCGTTCGACAAAGGTTGGGCCGGGGGTGCCTGCCGCGTCGGCGTCGGTCATGGCGCGGGCGGCACGCTGCACCAGCTTGTAGGCGTCCTGGCGGTCCAGCCCGCGTTCGACCAGGGCGAGCAACACCTGCTGCGAGAAGATCAGCCCGCCGCTGGATTCGAGGTTGCGCCGCATCCGCCCCGGATACACGTCCAGCCCGCGCACCAGTCCGGTGAAGCTGTGGAGCATGTAGTCGAGCAGGACGAAGGCATCGGGAAAGATGATCCGCTCGGCGGACGAGTGGCTGATGTCACGCTCGTGCCACAGGGCGATGTTTTCCAGCCCGGTCACAGCGTAGCCACGGACCACGCGGGCCAGGCCCGACAGCCGCTCGCTCTTGTGCGGGTTGCGCTTGTGCGGCATGGCCGACGACCCCTGTTGCAGGCGGCCAAACGGCTCTTCCACCTCGCGCACTTCGGTGCGGGCCAGGTGACGGATCTCGGTGGCCCAGCGGTCCAGCGAACTGGCGACCAGGGCCAGGGTGCTGAGCAGGGCGGCGTGGCGGTCGCGCTGCACGATCTGGGTGGAAACCGGGTCCACCGCCAGATCCAGCCGGGCGCAGACATCTTCTTCCACTTCGGGCGGGACGTTGGCGTGGGTGCCCACCGCGCCGGAGATTTTGCCGGTGGCGATATCGTCGCGGGCGACTTGCAGCCGCTCCCGTTGGCGGCGCAGTTCGGCCAGCCAGCCCAGCAGCTTGAAGCCGAAGGTCAGCGGCTCGGCGTGGACCCCGTGGGTGCGCCCGATCATCAGCGTGTCTTTGTGGCGCAGCGCCTGTTCGACCAGGGCCAGGTCGCAATCGGTGATCCGCCGGAGCAGTTGGTCGCAGGCGGCGCGGGCCTGGAGCGCCAACCCGGTATCAACGACATCGGACGAGGTCAGCCCCAGGTGGATCCAGCGCGACTCCTCGCCCACCGTCTCGCCCACGGCGCGCAGGAAGGCGATCACGTCGTGGTCGGTTTCGGCCTCCAATGCTTCGATCCGTTCCAGGTTGGCGGTGGCGCGGTGCAATGCCGGCAGGGCCGCAGCGGGGATCTCGCCCCGCGCCGCCCAGGCGTCACACACGGCCAATTCCACCTGGAGCCAGGCGTCTACTTTGGCCTGCGGCGACCAGATCGCGCCCATTTCGGGCAGGGTATAGCGGCTAATGCTCATGCAGCGGGTCCTCAGTCAGGGAGGCGGGTGGGGGCAGGGCTGCCGCGTCGGCCTCGTCGGTGAGGGGCAGCAGCGCCGGGTCGGGCTGATCCGCTGTGGCGCGGATGCCTTCGGGCGTGAGGAAGGCGACCATCTCGGCATCCAGTTCGGCTTTGCGGGCGATGGCGCGGGTGCGGGCACCCCGGCGGGCGCGGCCCCGCATCGAGATCACATAGGCGAACAGCGGGGTGAGGATCAGCGATGCGCCGATCAGGAGGATGCGGCCCAGGGTGAAATTGTTGCCGATCAGGACGATCATGCCGACACAGGCCAGGACCAGCCCCAGCACGGCGAGGATCAGCAGCCGTTGGCGCATTAGCAGACTAGGTGCGTTCATGAGTTTCCGTAGGTGGGCTTTCCGGTGCCGTCGCCCCCGGCGGCGGGACGTCAACCGGAAGGGTAGGGGTAGGTTGGAGCAGGGCATCGAGCGCCGACTGGCCCCGGCGCAATTCTTCCTGCCAGCGCACGGCCCGCAGGCGGACATAGATGCGACGGAACCAGACCATCGCCGCCAGCCCGACCAGGGCCAGCACGAGGAACAGTTCTGCCGGTCCCATGCGGTCGGTGAAGGCCATGCCAAAGGCCACTGCCGAGCAGAGGCTGGTCAGCCCGGACGCGCCGAGAAAGCCGAATCGTGCGGTGCTTTCGTCCATTCGTAGTGGCTCGTGGTTCGTGGTTCGTGGTTCGTGGCTCGTGACGAGTGATTAGTGGTCAGTGGTCAGTGGTCAGTTACATCCTTAACGATTATAGGATCATGTGGCTTGACCGTCAAGGCGCACGCCTGATCTTTCT
Source organism: Chloroflexia bacterium (assembly GCA_038239755.1). Taxonomy (GTDB): domain Bacteria; phylum Chloroflexota; class Chloroflexia; order QHBQ01; family JAICKM01; genus JBBSAN01. Next base: position 3,838 of record JBBSEL010000017.1, read on the forward strand.
ACACACGAGCCACGAGCCACGAACCACGAGCCACGAACCCCTGCCCCCCAACATGGTATAATGCGGGCAGACTTGATGCGGTCCACGGAGGGTGTATGAATCTGGGCTGGGTGTTGGGGGGGGCGTGGCGATTGGTGCGGCGGCGGCGCGTGCTGGGGTTGGGCATAGTCATCGCGCTATTGGGGCTGGGCCTGGTGGTGATCGATGCCGGGCAGCAGCTCAGCAACCGGAATTATTTGACCGACCTGGTCAACAGTGCGGGGACGGGTGCGCCGACCAACTTGGGCTGGTACCTGCTGGCGGCGGGCGCAATCGCGCTGCTGGGGGGGTTGGCGGCAGAAGGCGGGCTGATCGCCAGCGCCGGGCGGCGCGTGGCGGCGACATTGCCCCCGCTGGCCCCTGGACTGGCTCCCACCGGGCCGGGGCGGCGGGGGATGGCCCTGTGGTTGCGGCTGATCGCGGTGGCCTGGTGGGTCTGGTGGCCGGTGGTGCTGGTGGTGCTCGTCATGCTGGGCGTGCTGGTCTACGTGGCGGGCGCAAGCGCGTCGGGCACGGGGGTGTACGGTGCGCTGGTGCTCTGCTTCGGCTGCGCCTCCATCGTCCTCCTGCTCGGCGGCTGGCTTCTCTGGCCGATCCAGCGGCTGGCGAATTGCGGGGTGGTGCTGGATGGCCTCCCAGCGCGAGCGGCAGCCCGGCAGGCGCGGGGCCTGTTCCGGGCGCAACTCGGCGCGGTGCTGGGGCTGTGGCTCGTGTTGAGCGTGCTCAACGTGGTGCTGCTGGTCGTGTCGGCAGGGCTGGCCGGGGGCGGCGCACTGGTGGTCTGGGGGGTGTTGCAGGGGACGAGCAGCCTGTCGCCCGCCGCCAGCCTGGATATCGCCGGGGCGGTGGCCGTGGTCATCGGCCTGGTGCTGCTCTTGTGGGACGGCGCACTGACGGCGTTCAACCTGAACGCCTGGGTCCTGGCCTACTGCCAACTCCGCAGCCGCCCGACCGCCGTCCCCCCCCTCCCCGGCGATCCCGACGCGGCGGGGCAAATGCTAGGGCGGTTGCGCCTGCCGCCAGTAGACTCTTGATTGCGGCGTGCGCTGTCAACGGATTAGGAAACGGATTAAACGGATAGCACCTCACCTAAGCTATTATCCGTTTAATAGACTGTCTGTTCTGTCGCCCCTCCGGGGCTTGGGGTTGGGGGCGGTCCCCACCCACGGCTCGCGCCGTGGGCTAGCGTCTGCCGCCCCTCCGGGGCTGGGACGGCGCGGATCTGGTCCCTCATCCGTTTAATCCGCTGCCTAATCCGTTGACAGCTTTGTCGCCCCTCCGGGGCTTGAGGTTGGGCGGTCCCTACCCACGGCTCGCGCCGTGGGCTAGCGTCTGTCGCCCCTCCGGGGCTGGGATGGTGCGAACCCGGCCTCTCATCCGTTTAATCCGCTGCCTAATCCGTTGACAGCCGCCCACGAAAAGGGGCCGCGCCTCATGCGCGACCCCTTTCCCGTGCTTACAACTCAGCACTCAGCACTCAGCACTCAGCACTACGTCAGTGCTGGCCGCCGAGTTGCTGGAGGCGCGCTTCCCACTTCGACTTGAGGGTGTTGTAGGTGGCTTCGCTGATCTTCCCGGCCACCAGTTGGGTGTCGAGGTTGTCGAGCAGCGCCTGGATTTCCGCCGGGCTGGTGGGGTTGGCCGAGGCCGCCGCCTGTTGGGCGGGCGAGGCCTGCTGCTGCTGGCCGCCCTGGCCGGCGACCTGCGCGCCGCTCTGCATACTCTGGTTGAGCATCCCGGCGAACGCGCCGCCGAGGGCCAGGCCCGCGCCGAGGCCCGCGCCGGTTTCGAGGCCGGAGCCGCCCCCGCCGCCGCCCTGGCCGAGGTTGCCCATCGCCTGGGCGGCCTGGTACTGCATAAAGCGGTTCATGTCGCCCAGCGCGCCCATGCTGCTGCGCTGATCGATCACCTTCTGCACCTCGTCCGGCGGGGTGATCGAGGTGATGAAGAACTGCTTCAGTTGCAGGCCGATGTTCTGGTAGTCATCGATCAGGGCGGCGCGCACGCTGGCGGCCAATTCCTGATACTGGCTGGGCAGGTCGAGCAGGGTTTTCATCGTTTCGCCCAGCGCATCGTTGAAGCGCGAGACGATGATCTGGCGCAGGTAGTCGCCCACCTGGTCGGTGTTGTACGCGCCCTGCGTGCCGACGATCTTGTTGACGAACTGCTGCGGGTCGGCCACGGCCATCGCATAGGTGCCGTTGGCCCGCAGGCGGACCATGCCCAGTTCGGCATCGCGGAACGTCACCGGCTGGGGGGTACCCCACTTCTGGTCAATGAAATCGACCATGCTGACGAACACGACCTCGGCCCGGAACGGACTCTTGCCGCCGAAGGGGATGCTGATCAGGTTGGCGAGCAAGGGAATGTTCTGGGTGCTGAGGGTGTGGCGACCGGGGCCGAACACGTCGAGCGCCTTGCCATCGCGGAAGAAGACGGCGACCTGGCTTTCGCGCACCACCAACTGGGAGCCGAGGCGGAATTCGCCCGATCCACCTTCCGGTATGCGGTGGACGATCTCCTGCCCGGTGGAGTCCAAAAATTCAACGACATCGAGAATAGCCATTCAAAACCTCCTTAAAGGTGTGGGTTCGTGCCCCGGCCCGGTAGGGCAGCGGGGACGATGGGCGGGTTACATCCGCTGCGTTTCGCTGCCGGTGTGCGGGTCGGCGGGGCCACTTTGCGCCCCTTCGGCGGGGCCACTGCTCGCCGTGATGCGGCGTTTGAGCGAGGCCAGTTGATCGTCCAGTTCGGCGTCGTGGAGCGAGGTATAGGCACTTGTGCCGTCGTCGGCCAGTTCGGCGTTGGCCGTGGCCTGGGCCTCTTCGCCACGAATCCGCCGCTCCATACGCGCCAGGTCGTTGGTGTAATCGGTCGGGCTGATCGTCTGCATCGCCGTGGTCACCTGCTGTTGCGCCTGGGCGCGGCGGTGGGCGGCGATCAGGGCGTCGCGGTTGTTCATCGCCTGGTCATACTTGCTTTGCAGCGCGTCCAGTTGGGCCCGCAGGCGGGTGACAAAGGCGCGCTGGCCCGCCAGTTGTTGCTGGTAGGCGGTAACATGCGCGGTGGCGTCGTTCATCCGGCCCAGCGCCTCGCGGGCCAGGTTGTCCTGCTTGTGGCGCACGGCCAGTTCGGCGCGATCGTTCCAGGCGGTCACCTGGCCCTGTGTGTCGGCCAGGTCATTCTCTAACACTTTTTCCTGGGCCATCATCGCGGCCACTTGCTCCCGCGCCTGGCGGATCTGATCCTCCATGTCGCGCAGGATCTGGTTGAGCATCACTTCGGGATCTTCGGCCTTGTCCAGTAAATCGTTGATATTCGCCCGCACCAGCGTGCTCATTCGATCGAGCAAGCCCATCTTGTTACTCCTTTGATGAGTGGTTAGTGGTTAGTGGTTAGTGGTTAGTGATTCATATTCAGTTGCCGGTCGTGGCCCTCTCCCGCAAAACTAACCACTAACCACTCCGTCTACTGGCCCGACCCGGAGCCGCTGCCGGGCTGGCCGCCCAGGGTTGAGTGCGTGCCATCGTCGGCTTCGGGGCCGACGGCGGGGGCACCGGGGTCCTCATAGCTGGTGACGGCGTGGGGGTCGGCCCCGGCGCGGGCGGCAGGGCTACCCGCGCTCTCGCCGCCGCCGACAAAGGGGCGGTTGGTCCCCAGATCGCCGCCGCCCAGGCTGCCGCCCTCCGCGCCGCTGGGCACCGACGAGTCAGACGGGCTGGCGTTCTCGGTGTCGGTGGCCGGGGGGGTGGAGTTGCTCGTGCTACCGGGCATCGCCGCCGCTGTGTCTGCCGGGGCTGCCGGGGCGGTGCCGCTGTCGCCTATGGCGTGCATGGCCGAGGGGGTGGCGCTGAGTGGGTCGCTGCCGGGCAAGGGGCCAAGCCGCTGGGTTGCGCCGGAGTCCCCGGTGGGCGGCATGGTCAGGCGCGGTTGTTCCGGGGCGCTGCCGGGGCTGGTGGCGACGTTGCCCAGGCCCGCGCCGGTGTTGCCCGCCGGGCTGGGGGCGGTGCCCATGTCGCCCGTGGGCGGGGGGGCAGCCTGGTGCGCGTCGAGGGGGCCGGTGGGGGTGCCCGGCGCGTCCTGGGTGGTGCGGAAGCGGTCGAACTCCTGCGCCGGGAGGGGCGCGCCGCTGGTCAGCACGTCGTTGCGGTGGCCCCAGGTCTGCAACAGGGTGTCAATCGTCGTGCCCAGCTTCGTCATCGCCTCGCCGCTGTCGGGGGGCGCGGCGGCTGCCGCCGTGCTGTCGGGCGCGGGGGCATCGGTGCCGGGGCGCATCGCCGCTTCGAGCGCGTCCAGGTCGCTGCTGACCGAGTGGACCCCGTTCATCAGCCCCTGGTCAAAGGCATAGAGCTGATCCAGTTCCACTTCGGTTACTTTGTTCGCGTCGAACAGGCCCGCATAGCCATAGCTGGCCGTATCGAGCTTATCAATGAAGCGGTTGAGCTTCCCTTCCAGTCTTTGCAATTCGCCCAGGTCGCTGCTGTGGCGGGTGTGGAGGGCGGCGGTTTGCAGGTGGGTCAGCCGGGTTAGCTGGTCGCGGTACTGGCGGGCCAGGTAGCTGCGCAGCATTTTGTCGGCGTCCCGGCGGCGTTCCTTGTCGGCATAGCCGGTGTACCCAGGGATCTTGTTCATCAGCCCGTGCAGGCGGTCGGTCGGCTTGTTGCGCTCGGCTTGTCCGCGAAAATCGGGTGTCTCGCTCATGATGGGTCTCCTCGTCGAGTGATAAAGGTGAATACTCGTGGGTTGTCGTCAGTGGATCGGGCAAGCAGGGTGCCCGGCAGGTTAGAAGGCTCCGCTGCTACCTCCCCCGCCGCCGCCGCCACCCCCGCCGCCGCCGCCGCTAAAGCCGCCCCCGCCGCCACCGCTCCCACTGCTGCTGGGCGCGCTGGTCAGGGTGGACGTGGCGCTGTTGATCATCGTGGTCAGGCTGCTGTTCAGGCTTTCGATGGACCCGGCGAGGCCGGTGTTGAGGCCCTCGATGCCGCCCGCGCTCAGGCCGCCGCCGTCCGTGCCCAGCGGGCCGATGCCGCCGCCCAGGCTGCGCGAACTCGCCCCGCCGCCGCCGTAATATTGCGGGCCGTAGCCCCAGCCATAGGGCACATACCAGCCGCCCGACGCGACCGGCACGTTCTGGAACTGGCGGACCATGTCCTGCTGCACATTGAGGGCGATGGCGTAGGGCAGGTATTGGTCGAAGCGTTTGGCCGCCTCCTCGACGTTGGTGTACTTGCGGATGTCTTGTAGATAGCGCCCGAAGGCTCGCCAGCGTTGCGCCTGCTCCGACCCGAAGTCGGTCTTGCGGGGCATGACCCCGGCGAAGATCAGGCCGACGAAGCCGACGATGCCGATGGCGAAGGGCAGGGTGAAGATGAAGCCGCTGGTGATGTCGGCGATGAAGCCAACGGCGAAGAAGGAGAGGAAGGCGAGGACGATCAGAACAATCGCCAACCCCTGGTTCATGCCGCGCACGCTGGCCGGGCTGCGGTCGAAATACTTCTGGCCGACCAACGCCTTGTACATGTCGGTGTAGATCGCCGGAAGCTGGCGATAGAAGCGGTTTTTCAGTTCCGACAGGCGGATGCTTTGTTGCCCGGCGAAGACGGCGCGGATCAGCCCGTCCTCAAACTGGTTCTCCACCTTGCCCGAATTCAGGGTGTATTCAAAGTCGTTGTTCTGGAACATCCCGCCGATGCCGCCCTCTTTCAGTTCGCGGATGGTGATATGCCCCTTGCGGGCCAGGTCCACGATGGCGGCGATCACGTCGCGCACGTCGGCGGTTTCGTCCACCAGCGTGCCGACCAGCCCGGCGGGCAAGTCGCTGGGCGGCTCGGTCAGGTAGTCGGCCACCAGCGGGACGATCTTGTCGCGCCCGCCGCGATACCAGCGGATGGCCCAGAAGAAGATGCCGCCGATGAGGACCAGGGCGCTGAACAACAGGGTCGCCAGGCTGATCACCGCGCCCCAGGTGCGCTTGAATTCGGCCTGCTTTTCGTCGGCGGCGCGCTGGGCGTCGTCAGCGGACTGCCAGGCGGGCGGGGCGGCGGTGATGATCCCGTGCGGCCACTGCACCCGCACTTCCAGCGTGTCGCCGCTGTCGATGGTGCGGTTCGAGTCGAAGGTGACGGTGTTGTTCGCCCCCAGGCCCACCTCGACCATTTCCGCCGGGTAGGCCCCGGTCTTCACGTCGGCCATATTCACCTCGGTGGGGAGGTGGACGGTCACGCGCGAAGCGTCAATGCGGGTGGTGCGGCCCAGCGGCAGCGCCTGCCAGAAGAACTGGTCGCCCCCAGGATAGATGCGCAGGCCGCCGACCACATGGTAGCGGATGACATAGCGTTGGGTGGCGGGCGACTGGATCGGGTTGTGGAACCAGTAGACGCGGAACTCGCCGTCGATGTTAAGCGTGGTGAAGGTGTTGGCCGGGGGCAGCGACCCGCTGCTAGGATCGAAGCTGCCCTGGTACTCGCTATAATTCACGGACTGGCCGTTTTTGATCTCGCTTACCTGGATGTTCAGGTAGTTTTCGACCCGGTTGAGATCCCAGCCGCGAAACGCGCCGCGAAAGGTGCCGCCGGTATACTGAAAGTCTTCGGTCTCCACCGCATCGAACGAGCCATCTTTGTTGATGGTGTAGTCCACATTGATGCGGGGATAATAGAAGGTTTTGGTTTCGCTCTGGGCGCGGGCGGGCGTCGTCGGGCTGAGCAGCAACCCCAGCGGGGCCACCGCCAGGACGAGCCACACCCAGATCAGCCCGTGCCGTATGCGCCTGTGGATACGTGTCTGGTGCATCTGTCTTTGTGTCTACTCCTGTACTAGTGGTTAGTGGTTAGTGGTTGGTGGTTAGTGGTTGGTGGTTGGTGGTTAGTACGCAATCGGGTGAATCACATCAGCCGCTACCTTCTCGCGTTCGTTACTGATTACTGATCACTGACCACTAACCACTAACCACTCAAAATGCGCCCCCGCTGCCGCCGCCGCCGGAGCCGCCGGAGCTGCTGCCGCCGCTAGAACTGCTGGAGCTGCTGGAACTGCTCGAACTGCCGAAGCTGCTCGAACTGCTGTAGCTGCTGCCGCTGCTGGAGCTACCGCTGCCGCTGCCGCTGAACAGGGCATCGGCGACGACGGAGATCATGTTGGCGAGGCCCGAATTGGTGCTTTCGGCGGTATCGGCCAGGTCGCGGTTCCAACTGTCAACAGTTCCCTGAGCATTCTTGCGGTCGAAGGCCGATAAGTCGAACCCCGGTTCGCTGCTGTCGCTGCCACCGTCGCCGCCCCGGTTCCAACCCGCCCGGCTGCTGCCGGAGTCGCTGCTGCGGCTGCTGGAGCCATAATCATAGCTGCCGGACGACCCGTTGGAGAAGATGCTGCCAATGTCGGACAGCCGGATGCCCCCGCCGTTCGCGCTCAGGCCGCTGGTGTCGGCGTCGGCCTGCCAGGGGATAAACCAGCCGGGGCTGGCGATGGAGATACTTTGCGCCTGGAACTGTTTGACCAGGGCCTCGTCCGCCCCCAGCGCCACCGCATAGGGCAGATAGCGGTCGCTCTGGGCAGCGGCTTCTTCGACGCCGGTATATTGCGCGGTGTTCTTCAGGTAGCGCCCGAAGGCGATCCATTTGGCCGCCTCCGCCGCTCCCAACGGGGTGCGCTGGGGCAGGGCGCGGTTGATCGCCGCACCGATGGCCCCGACCAGCGCCAGGGCGAGCGGCAAGGCCAGCGGCCAGAGGCCATAATCCCCGAAGATCGCCAGGCCGCCGGTGATCAGCAGGGCCACGCCCGCCAGCACCAGGAAGCGCCGGGCCAGGCTGAAGCTGGTGGCGCGGACCAGATCGGGACGGCTGGCGAAATATTTCTGATCGACCAGCGCGGCGTACATGTCGCCGTAGACGGCAGCCAGCCGGTTCGACAGGCCAAAGGCCAGGCTAGACAGGTGAACCGTCTTGTCGCCCTGGAACATGTTGTCCAGCAGCCGCTTCTCGTAGGGCTGGGCGACCTCGGCGTTCTTAAGCGTGTATTTGTAATCGGCCCCCGGCAGCCGTTCGCCAAAGGCGTTGATCTTTAACTCCTCGATCACGAGGTTCCCCCGGCGGCCCAGGTCGAGGATGGTCGAGACCACGTCGCGGGTGTCGGCCCGTTCGTCCACCAGCACGCCGACCAGTCCCGGCGGGAGGTCGCTCGGCGGCGTGGTCAGGTAATCTGCCGCCAGGGCGGTCGGGGTGTCGCGCCCGCTGCGATACCAGCGCAGGAGCCAGAAGAGTAGGCCCCCGACGATGATCAGCGCGCTGGCGACCAGGGCTCCCAGGTCGATGAAGGCCACACGGCGGGCATCGGCCAGCCGTTGTTCCTCGGCCAGCCGTTGGGCTTCTCGCTGGCTCGCCGCGGCGGCGGCGCGATCCGCATCGTCGGCGACCTGCCAAGGGGGGGGGTCGGCGGTGATCAGCCCATGCGGCCACTGCACCCGCACTTCGGGCGACGGGTCGGTCACGAGGATCGGGTCGTCAATGGTGATGGTGACCAACCCCTTCTCATTCACGCTGGTATGGGTGCTTTTGGGGAAGATGATCTGCGCCTGGATGGTGGCCGCCTGGACGCCCTTGGGGGGGTGGATGGCGATACCGGAGTGGGTAATATTGGCCTGCCGACTGGCGACAATCGGACTCCACCAGAGCTGATCGCCTCCTGGATAGATGCGCACCGCATCGGTGATATGGTAATGGAGGGTGAAGGTGCGGCTGGCCGGGGCATCGATCGGATTATAGAACCAATCGACCTCGAAGGTGCTGCCGCCCGGACGCAGGACAAAGGTGCCCGGCGGGGGCAGGGTGGACGGGCTGCTGAGGTCATATTGCCCGGTGTATTCGGTGTAGGGCTTTTGGCCCTCGTACACCATCACCTTGCTGATTTCGCCCAGGCGGCTGGTGTCCCAGGACCGCGACGCCCCTCGGAAGGTGCCCGACTGGTACTGGAACGTCTGCGTTTCGATCCCGTCGAACGAGCCGTCGGTGTTGACCGTCAGGTCCACATCGTAATGGTCCCAGGTGTAGACCTTGCTGCTCTGGGCCTGGACCACCGGGGCGGGCGCGGTAATCGCCAGCACCGGCAGGAGCAGGAGCAGCACCAGCCATACCAACCCCCAGCGTGCCGCCTGCGCCGCCGTTTTGTGCCCTGGTTGGGGTCCCCTGCGTGGTGCCATGTGCATCGTCTCGCCCTCGGTGTGCCGCCTGCCGGGTTACAGGAAGATTTCGGCTCCACAATAGGGGCACTTGATCAGGCCCTTCCCGGCCAGTTCTAGCTGCCCGCCACAGTTGGGGCAGGTGGTGCGGCCCTGGAGCTTGGAGGCTTCCTGAGAAACGAGCTTGCCCGCTTTCCAATCCACATAGCCGGTGAACAGGCCCTTGCCCACGAGATCGTAGACATATTTCTTGACCTCGTCGGCGCTGATGCCCATGTCGATGGCGAGTTCGGGGATCATGATCTGCCCGCGGGTGGTGACGGTGTTGAGCACGCGCTTTTCTTGCTCGACGGTGGCGAATTGCTTGGATTCGTTCTGGCCGCTGAGGAAGAAGTAGACCCCGCCCCCGGCGAGGGCCAGCCCGACCAGCGCGCCGATGCCACCACAGAGGACGATGGATCCGCCCGTCAAATTATTAGCGCCGGCCCACAACACTGAAAGTACGGCCACTGCCAGCCCGGCGACGATCAAAATGATCCCGATGGGCCTGCCCTGTCCAACCATGCTCTTGCTCCTCTTATCGCTGTTGTTTGAGAATTGGGGATTGGGACCGGGGGCGTGCAGCGATCGCTCCGATTCTGCCGGGGTGTGCGCCTGCTCCCGCCCAAAATCTGTGTTACCGCCTATATCTACGCCTGCGCCGCCGAAAGGTTGCAGACAGGCGTGCCGCCCTCATCATACTACAATGACCCCACCCGTGCAACCGTTACGCACGCCCGGCCAGGGCCGTATGCCGCCTCCCTGGTCGGGACGGTTGCCGTAGCGGCGCACGGATGAGCGCGCTTGGGTGTGCCTGCGCCCAAAGACGAACAGGGCGCGTGTTGCCGGAGCAACACGCGCCCTGTCCGAGCGACTTGCCGGGGGCGGCTCACCGTCCCCTGCCTGCGGCTAGTTGCGCCCGAAGACGCCGTACTGGCTGGCGTTGGCCGGGGTGACGAGTTCGCAGTCCACCGACTGCTTCTCGTCCTGGGTGGTCTTGTTGCCCGCCTTGATGTAGGCGTCGGCCTGATCGACGGCCA
>JBBSEL010000018.1:0-13544 GCA_038239755.1 Chloroflexia bacterium
AGTGAATTCGGCCGCACTCAAGGGCCGGAGTTGTGTGTTAGGGGGTCGGGTCATTGAGTACCCCTCCTCTGACCCAGTATCGCATAATCCGCCTTTTCGCAACCAATTGCAGCGTGACCCACTAGTGAGTCACGCCGCAATTGGTTTGGTATTGATAGTAGGGTTACTTCATGATAAGAGTACTTGCCAGTAGCGCCGCTGGGTCCCGCCCCCGCCGCGCCGTTCCGGCCACCCACCGTCGCCTACGCGGCGGCAGCCCAACGGGCTTGCCGTCGGCGGTTCACCAGCCCGGCGATCGCCACCTCGCGCTGCGGGTGGTGCCGCCGATGATCCCGATCCCGTTGGCTCACCGCCTGGTACTGCCGCACTTGCCCAATCATATGCTCGACAATGATCCGCCGCTGGGCAAACGCCCGGTTATAGACCTTGTCCTCCGCCGGGCGCTCCTTGCTGCGCGGCTTGCGCCGCGGTGTCGCCCCCTTGCCGTGCGGATGGATCTTGTCCACCCCCACGTAGGCCCAATCTCCTTCTACCCCGATGTGTTCTGGCAACCCATCCGCCACCCACGAAGCTTTCAGCAAAGTCAAATCCGCCGTCGGGCCGCGCACGCTCTCACTCATATCACAGATCAACCCGCTGCCCCGATGGACCGTGATCGGGGTCTTGATCGTGTGTTGTTTCGTCTTGCCACTGTACCAGGGGTCGGCTACGGTGTGATCCTGCGGACGTTGCACCGCCTGCTCAAAGCTGTCGACGATGACGGCCAGCTCCGGCAAGGCCGCCAACAGCACGTCGGTGGGCCGCCCACGCTGGGGAGCGGGGTCATAGCGGGGCAATTGTTGCAGCCCCCAACCTGCCAGCAACGGACGAACACGGGCCAAGACCCGTGTGGCGGTCGAGTCGCTGACCCCAAACAAGAAGCCGAGGGCCTCATGGGTGGGATAGACGCGCAACCAGATCAGCGTGAGCAAGAGCTGATCACGCCGATCGAGTTGGAAGAGCGGGCCGCCGCCGGGAGCGCGCTGGCGGTCCGGGCGTTCATGGCGACGGCGCTCCACTGCCTCCAAAGTCGGCAGGACCTCGGCAGCGACCATATCGAATTCGGCCACGGTGAGGCCCGTCAGGGTGCGAAACACCCGCCCATAGCGGTGTAGGTTGGCGTAGCGTGCAATCATGCGCTGACTATACCCGATCCCTCTCTTGTTGTGAAGTAACTCTAGTGAGCATGATTAACCAATGTGTGCCTGAGCGAATACCAACTTAATTGCGGCGTGACCCACTAAGTACAATCAAGTAACTTCTGCGGGATACATCAGCCTCAAACAATGCGTAGGAACGCCCATGCTATGCCGCAGAAGTTACTTGATTGTACTTAGTGGGGCAGTTATCACGCCCATCGCCATTCTGACCTGAAGTTTCAGGCACAACGCAGATTTTAGGAATGGCAACGCATGTGACAACTGCCCCACTAGCCGTGCTTGTCGACCGCGTTGAGTAGGCCGGGCAACGTCCGCAGGACCGCACCGTAGCCGACCCCTGGTACAGCGGCAAGACGAAGCAACACCCGATCAAGACCCCGATCACCCTAGCTGTTCTGAGGTAGCGCCCGCCGGGCACCGGCAGCCGGACGTAAAAACTCAGCCAGAAGTGTGCTATACTAGGCCCGGCACATAAGGCCAGGGGGCCGTCCTTGAGCCGCCGGGAGCGCTCCAGAGACGGAAACCGTATCACACACACGGCAGGGTCAACCATGGAGACCTTATTCTACAGGAGGTTCAGCGATGGCGCTCTCTCGCTCGTGGCGGACAGTGGTGGGCCTGGTGCTCCTTACGCTGCTCGCGCTCATCCCCCCGGCGCGGCTTGCCGCCCAGACAGACACTCCCCAGCCCAAAAGCGTCACCATCGCGGGCACGATCCAGAGCAAGCTGGGCTGCAGCGGCGACTGGCAGCAGGACTGCGCGAAAACGCACCTGACCTATGACTCCGTGGCCGGTATCTGGACCGGCGAGTGGGAACTGCCTGCCGGCAAGTATGAGTATAAAGCCGCCATCAACGATAGCTGGGACGAGAATTACGGCCTCAAGGCCGGGTCCGGCGGGGCGAACATTCCGCTCGAAGTGCCCGCCACGCAGAAGGTCACGTTCTATTACGACCACAAGACGCACTGGGTCACCGATAATGTAAACTCGGCTATCGCCACCGTCGCCGGGAGCTTCCAGAGCAAGGTCGGCTGCGCTAAGGACTGGATGCCGGAGTGTCTGCGCGGCTGGCTACAGGACCCCGCCGGGAGTGGGGTCGCCACCTGGTCCACCAAAGACATCCCCAAGGGCAGCTATGAGGCCAAAGTCGCCATCAAAGAAAGCTGGGACGAGAACTACGGAGCTGACGGGGCGAAGGGCGGAGCTAACATCCCCTTCATCGTCGAGGCCAACGGCGACGAGATCGGCTTCCGCTACGACTCAAAGACCCACAAGCTGACTATCGGCACGCCCCAGCGCGGCAACCTGAGCCGCGCCCGCGCCTACTGGGTCACCCACGACACCATCGCCTGGCCCATTGACAATGCCGCAGGCAACACCTACACCCTTCATTACGACCCGGCGGGGGCGCTAAAGTTGGATACCGCTGGCGTGACCGGGGGCGAATCCAGCCCGCTCACCGCTGATGCTGCCGGGCTGCCCCAGGCGGTGCGGGCGAAGTTCCCCCAGATGGCCGGATACACCGCGCTCAAACTGGACGCCGCCACCCAGGCTAAAGCCGCCGCGATCCTGAAAGGTCAGATCACCGTGTCCGCTCAGGGGGCCAACGGCAAGCTGATCGATGCGACCAGCTTGCAAATCCCCGGCGTGCTGGACGACCTGTACACCTATGACGGCGCGCTCGGCGTGGTCTATGCGGGTGATACGCCGACGCTGAAGCTGTGGGCACCCACGGCGAAGTCGGTCAACCTCGTGCTGTTTGACGATGCCACCACCGCGGTCAGCACCACCGTCGCCATGACCGCCGACCCGACCAAAGGGGTCTGGAGCGCGGCAGGGCCGCCCGCCTGGACCGGCAAGTTCTACCTCTACGATGTGGAAGTGTTCGTGCCGTCCACCGGCAAGGTGGAGCACAACCTCGTCACCGACCCCGACTCGGTCAGCCTGGCGACCGACAGCACCCGCAGCCAGATCGTCAACCTGGCCGCCGCGAGCCTCAAGCCGGACGGCTGGGATGGGATGCAGAAGCCGCCCCTGGCCGCGCCCGAAGATATAGTCGTCTACGAACTCCATCTGCGCGATTTCAGCATCAGCGACCAGACGGTGCCGGAGGCCCATCGCGGCACTTACCTGGCCTTCACCGATAGCGGCTCCAATGGCATGAAGCACCTCAAGGCGCTGGCCGAGGCCGGGCTGACCCACATCCATCTCCTCCCGCTGTTCGATATCGCCACCATCGAGGAGGACAAGAGCAAACGCAGCGAACGGGACCCCGCCCGGCTGGCGGGCAAACCGGCCAACTCGGTGCAGCCGCAGCAACTGCTCACCACCTTCCGCGACCAGGACGGCTTCAACTGGGGCTATGATCCCTATCACTATGGCGTGCCCGAAGGCAGCTATGCCACCGATCCCAACGGCGCGGCCCGCATCCGCGAGTTCCGCCAGATGGTCCAGGGGCTGAACGGGGCCGGGCTGCGGCTGGTGATGGACGTGGTCTATAACCACACCTCGGCCAGCGGGCAGGATGCGAAGTCGGTGCTGGACCGGGTGGTGCCGGGCTACTACTACCGGCTGAACGGCGACGGCGCGGTCGAAACCAGCACCTGCTGCCAGAACACCGCCTCGGAACATGCCATGATGGAAAAGCTGATGGTGGATACCCTGGTGCAGTGGGCCAAAGCCTACAAGGTGGACGGCTTCCGCTTTGACCTGATGGGCCATCACATGGTCACGAACATGACCAAAGCGCGGGATGCGCTCCATGCCCTGACGCTCGCGAAGGACGGCGTGGACGGCTCCAAGATCTACCTCTACGGCGAAGGCTGGAACTTCGGGGAGGTGGCCGACAACAAGCTGGGGGTGAACGCCACCCAGATCAATATGGCCGGGACCGGCATCGGCACCTTCAACGACCGTATCCGCGACGCGGCGCGCGGCGGCGGGCCATTCAGCGGCGTGCAAGAGCAGGGCTTCATTGACGGCCTGCTCGACGCGCCCAACGGCACCAACCAGGGCACCGTTGCCACCCAGACCACGCGGCTGCTCCAGTACGGCGACTGGATCCGGGTGGGGCTGGCGGGCAACCTGAAGGATTATCCGCTGGTGGACAGCAGCGGCAAGTCTGTCACCGGCAAGGACGTGAGCTACAACGGCGCGCCCACCGGCTACACCGCCGACCCGCAGGAAGTGATCAACTACGTCGAAGCGCACGATAACGAGACGCTGTACGACGCGATCGCCTACAAAGCCCCGGTGAGCACGACGATGGCCGACCGGGTGCGGATGCAAGACTTGGGCATGGATCTGGTCGCGCTGGGCCAGGGCGTGCCCTTCTTCCATGCCGGGGTGGACATGCTGCGCTCCAAGTCGATGGACAGCAACAGTTATAATTCCGGTGACTGGTTCAACCGGCTCGATTTCACCTACGAGAGCAACAACTGGGGTGTAGGGATGCCGCCGCAGAGCAGTAACGACGCGAACTGGCCGCTCATCCGCCCGCTGCTGGGCGACCCGGCGCTCAAACCGGCGAAGGCCGACATCCTCCACGCTGTTGCCCACTTCCGCGAGATGCTCCAGATCCGCAAGAGTTCGCCCCTCTTCCGGCTCCAAACCGCCCAGGAAATCAACACGCGGCTCCATTTCCTCAACACCGGCCTGCAGCAGATCCCCGGCGTCATCGTGATGAGTCTCACCGATGGCGGCGGAACCGACCTCGACCCGGCCTATGACGGCCTGGTGGTCGTGTTCAACGGCACCGGCAAGGCGCAAACGGTGACCGACCCGGCACTGGCCGGGGTGCCGCTGACCCTCCACCCGGTGCAGGCCGCATCGGACGATCCGCTAGTGCGCACAGCGAAAGCTAATACAGCGGCAGGCAGCCTGACCGTGCCGGAACGCACCACTGCCGTCTTTGTCGTCAAGCAAGGGGCGGGCGGCACACGCCTGGCCGCCAACGGGGGCACCACCGGCACTATCGGCGGCACCGGCACGGGTGGCACCGGCACAGGGGGCGCTACTGGCGGCAGCACCACTACCGGAGGCACCAGCGCAGGCGGCGGACCGCTACCGTCCAGTGGCGCGCCGGACGCTAGCCCGGCGACGTGGCTAGCGCTGGCCCTGCTGCTCCTCGTGCTCGGCCTCGGCTTGCGGCGGGTGCGGCAGGAGAAACGCTAAAGACGCAAGCGACCTCTACATACAGAAACGCCAACCGGCACCAGAGGAGGCGTAGCCGATGGATTTGATCAACCCGGTGGTGCGGCGCTGGCTGGATGCCGCGACCCAGGACCCCGACGGCTTCTGGAGCGCGGCGGCAGAGCAACTGCCCTGGCTCCGCAAGTGGGACCGCGTGCTGGAATGGGACTACCCGACCTTCCGCTGGTTCGGCGGGGGGCAGACCAACCTGGCCTATAGCTGTCTCGACCACCACGTCGCCGCAGGCCGGGGGGGCCGCACCGCGCTGATCTATCTCAACGAGCGGGGCGAGCGGCAGTTCTACACCTATGCCCAGCTACGGCATGGGGTGATGCAGCAGGCGGCGGCCCTGCGCGGCCTGGGCATCGGGCAGGGCGACCGGATCACCATCTATATGCCGGGGTGCCCCGAAGCAATCATGCTCATGCTGGCCTGCGCGCGCATCGGGGCGATCCATCTGGTCGTCTTCGCCGGGTTCGGCGCGGGCGCGCTGGCCGACCGCATCCGGGCCAGCGGCTCGCGGCTGGTGTTCGCCAGCGATATCACCTACCGCAAGGGCAAGGACGTGCCGCTCAAAGGTATCATTGACGAGGCGCTGGAGACCGGCTGCCCCACTGTGGAGCAGGTGATCGTCCACCAACGCGGCAGCGCGCCGGTCCCCATGACCGAGGGGCGCGACCTCGCCTGGGCCGCATTCCTTGCCGGGGCGGCGGGGCAGGACAGCGGCTATGTGCCGCTGGAGGCGAACGAACCAGCCTATATCCTGGCAACCTCGGGCACCACGGCCAAGCCCAAGCTGGCGGTCCATACCGTCGGTGGCTACCAGGTCTACATCCACGCGATGGCGCGCTGGTGCTTCGGGATGCGCCCCGACGACGTGTGGTGGTCCACCTCCGACATCGGCTGGGTGGTCGGGCACAGTTACATCGTCTATGCCCCGTTGTTGCACGGCTGTGCCACCCTGGCCTACGAGGGCACCCTGGATTACCCCGACCCTTCGACCCTCTGGCGGATCATCGAGGAATTCGGCGTGACCGGCCTGTTCACCTCGCCTACGGCGGTGCGGATGTTGATGCGCTACGGCGACGAGCACGCCCGCTCCTCCGATCTATCCAGCCTGGAACGGGTCTTTTGCGCGGGCGAAGTGCTCAACGCCCCGGCCTGGGCCTGGCTCCAGCACGACATTCTCCACGACCGGGTGCCGGTCATTGACCATATGTGGCAGACCGAGACGGGCGGGCCGGTCTTCGGCAACCCCTACGGCGTGGCGATGCTGCCGATCAAGCCCGGCTCGGCGGGCATTCCGCTGGCGGGCATCGAGGCAGCGGTGGTGGACGCCGATGGAGGGCCGCTGGCTCCCGGCGAAAAGGGCGTAATGGTCCTGCGCCGCCCCTTCCCCGGCCTGATCGCCAGCCTGTGGGGCGAGCCGGAACGCTACGGGCACGACTACTGGGAACGGATCCCAGGCGTCTACTACACCGGCGACTCGGCGCACATCGACGCCGATGGCTACGTCTGGTTCGCCGGACGCGCCGATGAGATCATCAAGATCGCCGCCCATCGCCTGGGCACTATTGAGGTCGAGACCGCCCTGCTCAAGCACCCCGCCGTAGCCGAAGCAGGCGTCACCGGGCGGCCCGACGACGTGCGCGGCGAGGTCATCGCCGCCTTCGTCGTGCTCAAACAGGGCCGGACCCCCTCCCCTGCCCTGCGGCAAGAACTGGTCGCCACCGTCCGCCACGAGCTGGGGCCGGTTGCGGTCATCGGGGAATTGCAATTCGTCAACATGCTGCCCAAGACCCGCAGCGGCAAAATCATGCGCCGCGTGCTGAAGGCGGTAACCCAGGGCCGCGATCCCGGCGACATCACCACCATCGAAGACGAAGGATCGGTCGAGGAAGCGCGGCAGGCCTGGGCACAACTCCGCGCCGACCTGAGCGAGCGTCCCCAGGACGAGCCGGTGGTGTCCTGACCTGACAGACACTGCGCCAACGACAGCCCTGGGGGCAACCTGCACTACGTCTCTGCGAGCATCCGCCAGAGGCCTCTACACCGACAGCCGGGACTTTGCACCAGCCGTGACCAAACCTAGTGGGTCGTTTGCCATCGTACTGACGATTGCCAAGCCCACATTCCAGGGCTTTTGCACACGGAAACAGGATAGCGGAATGATCGGTACCGTGTCAAACGACCCACTAGTACAGCTTGGCGGAAATAGCTTCTGTGTTTTAAGCCGCTAAGGGTCGTCCGGTGTAGGTCCGCTTGAACGGCTTGGCCGTCTCATTAAAGTAGCTGATAACTGCCATAATCCACTGCGCTAACTCGTCTACTGTCGTGAAACTTGCCCGGCGCAAGAGCCGCCGGACCAAGATGCTGAACTATATCTCAAAGGAGGTCACCAACAAAAGAGATCGCGCCAGAGGTTCGGCTACAACCCTTTCGCCAGCAGATAGTACAGATCGTTCCAGCGGATCTCCTTTTTGAACTCGGCCAGGCGGGTGTCACGATTGATCAGCAAAAACTCCATGCCCGCCATCGCCGCAAAGTCTTCCAGGTGTTCCACGGTCAGCGCGTAGCTGAAGCCGGTATGATGCGCGCCCCCGGCCAGGATCCAGGCGGTGGTGGCGATCTTCAGGTCGGGTTGGGGCAGCCAGAGCGCCCGCGCCACCGGCAGCTTGGGCAGCGGCGCGTCCATCGGCACCGCGTCTACTTCGTTGACGATCATGCGGAAGCGTGAGCCGACATCGACGATGGAGGCCGCCACGGCGGGGCCGGTGCCTGCATCGAAGACCAGCCGCACCGGGTCGGCCTTGCCGCCGATGGAGAGGGGATGGACCTCCAGCCGGGGCTGCTCCCCAGCGATGGACTCGCACACTTCCAGCATGTGCGACCCCAGGATCTTCTGGCCGCCGGGGCTGAGGTGATAGGTGTAATCCTCCATAAACGAGGTGCCCCCGGTCAGCCCGCTCGCCATCACCTTCATTGCCCGCACCAGGGCAGCGGTTTTCCAGTCGCCCTCGCCGCCGTAGCCATAGCCGTCGGCCATCAACCGCTGGGCAGCCAGGCCGGGCAACTGGTCGATCCCATGCAAGTCCTCGAAGGTGGTCGTCCACGCTTTGAAGTGGCCCGCTTCCAGGAAATGGCGGATGCCTGCTTCGAGCCGGGCACCTTCGCGCAGGGATTGATGGCGGGCACCACCGGGGCGCAGTTCCGGGGCGACGGCGTAGCGGCCCGCGTATTCGGCCAGCAACTCGTCAATCTCGCCCTCGCGCACCTGGCCGACCACGTCCACCAGATCGCCAACGCCATAGGTGTTGACGGCGTAGCCCAGGCGGCGTTGGGCCTCCACCTTATCGCCTTCGGTGACGGCCACCTCGCGCATATTGTCGCCAAAGCGGGCGACCTTCGCCCCCTGCCAGTCGGTCCAGGCGCACGCGGCCCGCGCCCACGCGCCCAACTCGGCCTGCACATCCTCATCCTGCCAGAAGCCGACGACCACCTTGCGGTTCAGGCGCATCCGGCTGGCGATGAAGCCGAACTCGCGGTCGCCGTGGGCCGACTGGTTGAGGTTCATGAAATCCATGTCGATGTCGGCCCAGGGGATTTCGCGGTTGTACTGGGTGTGCAGGTGGGCCAGCGGTTTTTGCAAGGCGGTCAGCCCGGCGATCCACATTTTGGCCGGGGAGAAGGTGTGCATCCAGGTGATCAGCCCGACACAGGCGGGGGTGGTGTTGGCTTCCAGGCACAAATCACGGATGCCGTCGCTTCCGGTCATCACCGGCTTAAAGACGACCCGCACCGGGACCGCCGTCGCCACGCTGAGCGCCTCGGCCATCTGGCGGGAATGCGCCGCCACATGCTCCAGGGTCTCCGGCCCATAGAGATGCTGGCTGCCGGTGACGAACCAAACCTCAAATTGTTTGAGATCGATCATCGTAAACCTCTCATGTGTGATAGAAAATGGCCGGATCGCCGCGTGCGGGGCATGCGCCGCTTACTGGCCGTAGACGTGCGTATAACGGTGGTGTAATTTTGCCACGTCGTCCGGGGCAATCTCGTCGGGGGTGCCGAGCGCCAGCGCCAGCCAGACGCTGCGGGCGGCATCTTCGGTCATCACGGCTGCCTTGACTGCCGCTTCCGCCGTCTTCCCGATGGTGAACACGCCGTGATTCTTCAGCAGCACAGCGGGCGAGGTGCCGATGCTCGCGCAGACCACCTGGCCGATGGACTCATCGCCGATCAGCGAGAAGCCGCCACAGGGGATCGGGCCGCCGAACTCGTCGGCGATGGCGGTGAGCACCACCGGAATAGGCCGGTTGACGGCGGCGAACGCAGTGGCATAGCGCGAATGGGTATGCACCACCCCGCCCACGTCGGGCCGGTGGCGGTAGATGTAGAGGTGACTGGCGGTATCCGACGAGGGCTTGAGATCCCCCTCCACCTGTCGCCCGTCCAGATCGAGCACGACCATCTGCTCAGGGCGCAGGCGCTCATAGCGCACCCCCGACGGCTTGATCACGACCAGCCCGCTGTCCGGGTCGCGGGCGCTGACGTTGCCCCCGGTCCAGACCACCAGATCATGCCGGGGCAGTTCCAGGTGCAACTGGTAGAGTTCTTCCTTCAGGGCTTCCAGCATTGGGTGGTTCCTGCTCAGAGGGCGAGGGCCTCGCGCCGCAGCGTGCGGAGCCGTTTCATCACGTCGTTCGGCCCCCGGCCAAAGGTGTCGTACAACAATTTATAGTCGGCGTAGAGCCGGTCGTAGACGGGTACATGGGCGGGGATGGGCCGGTAGACCTCGTCGCGCAGGCCGCCCATGCATTCGGCGGCGGTAGCGATATCGGGGTAGCCGCCCGCATCCACCCCGGCGGCCACAGCGGCGTGCATGGCCGAGCCGACGGCGGGAGCCTGACCGCTCCGTACGATACCGATCTCGCGGTTGGTGACATCGGCATAGATCTGCATGATCAGCTTGTTGCGTTCCGGCAGTCCTCCGGCGGCGACCAGGGCACGCACCGGAACGCCGCTCCCTTCCAGCGTCTCGATGATCGTGCGGGTGCCGAAGGCGGTGGCCTCGATCAGCGCCCGGTAGATCTCCGGCGCTTTCGTCGCCAGGGTCATGCCGATCAGCAGCCCGCCCAACTCCACATCGACCAGCGTGGAGCGGTTGCCGTTCCACCAGTCCAGGGCCAGCAGGCCGCTCTGGCCGGGCGCTAGCCGGGCGGCTTCTTGCGCCAGCAGATCGTGCAGGCTCAGGCCCGCCTGCTGCGCGGCCTCGTGGTACTCCGGCGGCACGCCACTCTCGACTAACCAGGCGAAGATATCGCCCACCGCGCTCTGCCCGGCCTCGTAGCCAAATTGCCCCGGCACGATGCCATCTTCGACCACCCCGCACATCCCCGGCGCGTCGGTCAGTTGCTCGCCGACCAGCACATGACAAGTGCTGGTGCCCATGATCATCACCATCGTGCCCGGGGCGATGTTGCCGGTGGCCGGGACGGTGACGTGGGCATCCACGTTGGCGACGGCCACGGCGGTGCCGGGGCGCAGCCCGGTCCAGGCGGCGGCTTCGGGCGTCAGCCCGCCGGCCTTGCCGCCCAACGGGGCGATGTCGCGGCGCATCTTCGTGTCCACGATATCGACCAGGTCGGGGTGGAGCGCGGCGAAATACTCACGAGAGGGGAAGCCGTGATCTTTCTGCCAGATCGCCTTATACCCTGCCGTGCAGGCGTTGCGTGTCTCGCGTCCGGTCAATTGCCAGACGACCCAGTCGGCGGCTTCGATCAGGCGCTCGGCGGCCTCGTAGACGGCGGGGGCTTCGTTGAGGATTTGCAGCGCCTTGGAGAAGAACCATTCGGAAGAGATCTTGCCCCCGTAGCGGTCCAACCACGGTTCGCCGCGTTGACGGGCCACGGCGTTGATCCGGTCGGCTTCGGGCTGCGCGGCGTGGTGCTTCCACAGCTTGACCCAGGCGTGCGGATTGTCGCGCCACTGGGGCAGGCCACAGAGCGGCGTGCCGTCGGCGGTGGTCGGCAGCATGGTGCAGGCGGTGAAGTCGATGCCCACGCCGATCACGTCATCCGGCGATACACCAGAGGCGGCCAGCACGGCAGGAATCGTCTGCTTGAAGACCTCGATATAATCGTTGGGGTCTTGCAGCGCCCAGTCCGGCTCCAGGGCGCGGGCGCTGCCGGGCAGCCGTTCGTCAATCACACCGTTGGCATAGGGATGCACGCTGCTGGTCAACTCGCGCCCGTCAGCGACATCAATCAGCACGGCGCGCCCCGACTCGGTGCCGAAATCCACGCCGATAGCATATTTCATAGGGCCAGGCCTCCTTGCCTTACTAGCCGGATCGCCCGAGGGGGCCGCGCCCTTATTTTGGGCTACCTGAGCTGGCGCGGACGATCAATTCGGGTTGCAACCAGGCCGACTCCAGGGTCGCAATCTGGCCCGCTTCGGGCCAGGAGTCGATCAAACGGCTCAAGATCTGGACGGCGATCCGGCCCAATTCGGTGGACTCCTGGCGCACGGTGGTCAGCGGGGGGATGAAATAAGACGCTTCTGGGATGTCGTCAAAGCCGACGACGGCCAGATCCTGCGGCACGCGCACATTGGCTGTCCAGGCGGCGTGCAGCACCCCTTGCGCCATTTGGTCGTTCGAGGCAAAGACAGCGTCCATTTCGGGGTACTGCTCGCGCAACGTGAGGAAGGCCCGCTCGCCACTGGCCGCGCTCCAGTTGCCTTCGATCATGTGCTGCGGTTCGATGGTGCGCCCGGCGGCGGCGAGCGCATCCTGCCAGCCCAGCTGGCGTTGTTGGGCCTCCCACCAGGTGAGGGGGCCGGTGATCAGCGCGATCTGCGCGTAGCCTTGCGCCAGCAGGTGCTCGGTTGCCAGCCGTCCGCCGCTGCGATTATCCAGTGAGACGACGGGAAGGTCGGGCTGCGGTTGCATCGTCAAGAAGACCACCGGCACCGTAGATTGGGTGAGATTTCGGATCCAGCGCCGATTTCCCGCGATTTCGGGAATTGCCCAGATGATCCCTTCCACTTGCCGCGAGAGCATTTCGGCCAGCACCGGCTCGACTTGCAAGGTCTCCGGGGTGTGGAGCAGCGAGAGCAGCACCGAGAAACCTAATTTGGCGGCCTGCTGCTCGATCCCGGCCAGGGTCCGCGACGGGCCGAAGTATTCCAGCCCGGTACCGACCACCCCGATGGTATGGGTGCGGCGACCAATGAGGCTGCGCGCGACGGCGCTCGGCTGGTAGTTCAGTCGGGTGATGACGCTCTGCACCCGTTCGCGGGTTGTATCCGCCACATCTGGGCGGCCATTGATCACCCGCGAGACGGTCTGCGTGGATACGCCCGCCTCGGCAGCCACTTGTTTAATTGTCGCTCGTGTGATCGTATACATACAAGCCACTCTGGGAACATCCAGTCCGTTATCGTTAACGTGAACGATAACATTATATCAGATCAGTGGGAGATGTCAACGGCCAGCTGAGCCAATAACCCACCAAACTGCCGCGATTTCTCCCTATTATGCCCAATCACCGAGGAATGGCTTATAGAAAATGGAGGGGATAGACGCTTAACCTATCCGTTGTGCAACCATAGAGCGAAGCGCTGCGAGGTGGCGCGTTTTCGATATGCGTGGGCGAGTACTTGGATCGTGCTGTGACATGCAACTGGAAACAAATCCCCACCATCTATCGCACCCAGTGGCGTGTGGAAGTGTTTCACAATTGGTTGAAGCAGAATGCGTCGCGGGTACGATCACCGACACAGACGGTGACGCCGCAAACGTAGCACCTGTTGGCAGCGCTATGCGGGTATTGTACTATGCACTGGTTGTATCCGCCCCCAGCTTACCCACGATTGGTACGCGGCTGATCTTTGGGATTAGGGGCGCACAGCCGAGACGTGCCGAATCCTGGAAGTTTCCTAGTATGGTATAATACTAATCGCCCGTAATCTTATTA
Organism: Chloroflexia bacterium; assembly: GCA_038239755.1. GTDB lineage: Bacteria > Chloroflexota > Chloroflexia > QHBQ01 > JAICKM01 > JBBSAN01. The sequence continues at coordinate 13,370 of JBBSEL010000018.1, forward strand.
CGGCGCGTCACACTGGAACCCCTCACCACCCGGAAGAACGGAGGCCCCGCTACAAAGCCAGGAGTACCGGACTTGATAAGCGCGCAGCGCGGAGAATCGAACCACCAAGCCGCATCAACGATTGAGTATGCTTTAGGAGGGAACGATGAGACAACACCGCTTCTCAGTATTGATG
>JBBSEL010000019.1:0-13429 GCA_038239755.1 Chloroflexia bacterium
CGCCGCCACCCACCCCGATCTCGCTACGACAGTGGTGCCGCTACGTGACGGTGTCTGCATCAGCGTGCGCCAGCCGGAGTCGGGGAATTAGTAAGGATGATTGATCATCGTATGACGCTCCTGATATAATCTGGTCGGTTTTGCACTACCGAAGGAGACTGCTTTATGATCAAGCTCTTCGCGTCCGTATGCATTGAGGCACCCGCCCCCACTGTTTGGGCCAGACTGGCGCGACTCGAAGATATCCAATTGTGGTCGGATTCCGTCTTGCGCGCCCGTTGTGAGGGAGACGTAGCCCAGGGAGTCGGCGCGGAACGAACCTGCGATGTGACCGGTAACCTGACCATCAAAGAGCGTTGGGTGGCGTGGGATGAGGGCCACTCCTTCAAATACGAGGGATCGGGGGTGCCGCTGATGAAACGGGCGACCAACCAATGGTCGGTGGTGGCACAAGGGGAGAAAACCCTGCTCACCAGCGAGTCGGAGCTAGAAATTCGTGGCGGGGTCCTGGGCCGACTGCTTGAGCCGCTGCTGGGTCCGTTGCTGCGCCGAACCGCACCCCAGGCGCTGGCCGCGTTCAAGTATTTTGTGGAGCAAGGGCGGCCCTACCCTGGAAAAGTGGCAGACCTACCCACTGCCCCGGTGATCTGTTATTGATTGCTGCCGCGCAAGCCGCTGTCCGGGAGGGGCGTCTCTCAGCGGAGGCACCGGCGGTAGTCTGTGGGTGACAGCTTCGCGTTTATGACCTGGATTGTTCCGGCGGCGTTATGGCCACTGTTGATCGGGGTGCCGCTGCTCGGCGCGGTGCTGGCCCTGGCGCTACGGCGGCGGCCCCGGTTGGCGACCGCGCTGGCGGGGGCTATCATCGCAATCACCCTGGCCGCGTGGCTGGTCGCCCCCGACACGCAGGTGACGCTGCTGGGGCTGGTCTATCTGCTCGATCCGCCCCGGCGGGTAGCAGGGGTCACGTTGGCCGGGGGCCTGCTGGCCCTGCTCTGGCTCGACCGGATGGTGGGGCGAGGGCGCAAGTTCGCCGCCGTGAGCCTGGCCGTGGCGAGTACCGGGGCCGGGGCGCTGCTGGTGCAGGATGTACGCGCCGGGGCGGTGCTGTTGCTGGGGGCCAGCGCGGCGGCCCTCTTCGCCTTGATGGATGGGCCGTTGCAGCCCGGCGATCCCGACCGGGGGCTGGGAGCCTTCCCCATCTCGCCCCGCCCGGCAGAGGCCGGGTTGCCCCCCGGCCCGGCGCTCGATGCCGCGTTGAAGTACCTGGCGCTGATGGTCCTGGCCGCCGTGGCCTTTGTCGTCGCCTTCGTATTGCTCGAACGCTACCGGCTGGAACCAGAACAGGGCGTGCGGCTCAAGCTGGTGCTGGGCTTCCTCGCCGTGGGCCTGGGGCTGCGCCTGGGGGCCGCGCCGCTCCATGCCTGGGTTACCGACCTCAGCGCCGCCACTCCCCCGGCGGCGGCGCTCCTTGTGCTGGGCGTGATCCACACCGTGACCGTCTTTTTCGCCGTCCAGGTGCTGGCCGGGGCACCGATGATCCTGCTGGCGAATCCGTTGGGGCGCGATTTGCTGCTGGGCGGGAGTGCCCTCAGCGTGATCCTGGCCGGGGTGCTGGTCTGGAGTCCGGCGGTGCAGGGCGATCTGCGACGGCTGGTGGGCGTGGCCCTGATCGGGCAGGTGGGGTTTACCCTGTTCGGGCTGGGAGCCGGGTCGCGGGCCGGGTTCTGCGGCGCGTTGTCGGGCACCCTGGCCGGCGAGGCCGGGGCGCTACTGGCGTTGGGCGCGGCGGGCCTGATCGCCGACCGTCTGGGGACCGCCACCCCGGCGGCGCTGCCCGGCCTGGCCCGCCGGGCACCCGGCTTCACTCTGGCGCTGGTGATCGGCCTGGGCCTGATCCTGGGGCTGCCGCCGCTGAGCGGCTTCGCCGGGCGGTTGCTGATCTTCCAGGCCGCCGCCCTCCAGGGACCGGGTTGGCCCTGGCTGCTGGCCCTGGGTGCGGGGCTGGCGCTGCTGACGGCGGGCATCGTGCGGGCGCTCACCCCTCTATGGACAGGGCTGCCCGCTCCCGCGCTTCCGGCGCTCACCCCCTCGCAGCCCATGCGGGCCTGGCTGGGGGCGCTGGTGGTGCTGGCCGTGCTGGGCGGGCTGTATCCTGCGCCGCTGATCAATCTGGCGCAGCAGTGGGCGTCCGGCGTAGCCTATTTGATTGGCCCCTAGCCGGGGCGGAGCATAACGATGGCCGAGATCTGGGTCGCGCATATCCACGCGGGCGGCTGTGACGCCTGTCTGCGCGAATGGGAAACTGCCTGGCAGGGCATCGGGCCAGGCTGGCGGCGCGTCGCCGATCCCGCCGAGGCCGGGCTGCTGGTCGTGACCGGCTTGCCGAACGAACTGGGGGCCGAGCCGCTCCGGCGTGCTCTGGATGCCTGGGCCGCCGACGGGCCGGGGACGTTGGTGCTTGTTGGCGACTGCGCGATCAACGGTGGCCTGTGGGCCAAGCTGGGTGCTCCCGGCGTCCTCCCCGGCGTGGATTGCAGCCTGCTTCCCCCCACCATCGCCCTCCACCGCGTCTTCGGTGACCCCCCCGCCCCCGCTGCCATCGTGGACGGCCTGCGCGCGGCGACAAGCAAGGGGTTGGGGGTTGGGGGTTAGGGGTTGGTGTTACAAGAGCACTTTCCCGTAATTACCAACCCCCAACCCCCAACTCCCAACCCCCATGTTCACCGCCGCGCCGGGGTTTGGCAGTTCGGGTAGAACGTGCTGGCGACGATCTTGGCGGTTTGGCCGCGCGTGACCGGGTTGTTGGGCCGGAAGTAGGCTCCGGGGCCGGGATGTGGGCACGGCTCACCGAGACCGCCACAGGGGTAGCCGCTGACGATCCCCCGGCTGGCGAGCCGCTCGATGTACAGATAGAAGGTGCTGCCCGGTGGCACATCCTGGTAAAACTGGACGGTTGGCGTCTCGGTGTACCCGGCAGCGACCGTGTCGATCTTGGCAAGCTGGCCGCGCGTCACGGCGTTGTTCGGGCGATAGTAGGGCCGGTTGCCCGGCGCGACACAGGGTTCCCCCGCGCCGCCGCAGGGATAGCCGCTGATGATCCCCCGGCCCGCCACTCGTTCGACCCACAGCCAGAACGTGCTGCTGGGGGCCACATCCTCGAAGGTCTGCTGCGTGCTGGGCACCACGTCGCCATAGCCTGCGCTGTTGGCGACGATCTTGGCAACCTGTCCCCGCGTGACCAGATTACCGGGGCGGAAGTAGCTGCCGGGACACGGTTCGTTCGGCCCGCCGCAGGGATAGCCGCTGACGATGCCCCGGCAGGCCAGGCAGCGAATATTGTCGTAGAAGGTGCTGCTAGCGGGGACATCGTTGAACTGCACGGGGCAGGGGGTGGGGCCGCCGGGGGTGATCGTCGGGGTCGGCACATTGGGTGTCGCCGTCGGCCCGGTGCCGGTGATGCGTTTGACCGTCCCGGCGCTGTAGCCGCCGCCCTCCATGTAGTAGAACGCGCCATCCGGCCCGGTCGTGAGATCCATGTTGCAGGTCACCCCGCTGACCATCGCCTCGGTGATCACCCCGGTGCGGGTCGGGTCCAGGGTGAAGTGCCGCAACTCGCCGTTACTGTAGGTACACATGAAGAGGCCGTTTTGCCACTGCGGCACGCTGGTCCCGCTATATACATCAATCCCGGTGGGGGCCTGGCAACACTGGCCGTTGGGCAGATACCACAGCGGCGGAATGGTGTTGTAGGTCGGGCTGGGATTCGCATCATCGCAAGGGTAGGGGTCGCGCCAGCCGTAGTTGTAGCCCGGTTCGATGCGGTTCATCTCATCATCGCAACTTGGGCCGTTCTCGCTGGCGAAGATGCGGTAGGGCGCGGTCACGTCGAGCGGGTCAAAGGCGAAGTCGAAGCTGTTCCGCACACCCATCGCATAGAGCGAGGGCAGCGCCCCGGTCTGGGTAAAGACCGGGTTGCCGGGGGCCGGGCTGCCATCCGAGTTCAGTCGGTGGATCTTGCCGTTCTTCACCGTCACGTTCTGTGCGTTAGCGGCGGTGGCGTTGTCGCCGATGCTGACATAGAGCTTGCCGTCGGGGCCAAAGTGGATGTTGCCGCCGTTATGGTTCCCGGCGGTCTGGGTGGACGAGAAGATGATCGTCGGGTTGATCCCGTTGCCGCCGACCTCCTGGAAGCGCGCCACGTTGTTGGTGGTCGCGCCGCAGGCGGTGCCAGGGTTGGCCGTATAGTAGACGTAGATGTAGTGGTTGGCGCTGAACGCCGGGTCCAGGGCGAGGCCCAGCAGCCCCCGTTCGGAACAACTGTCCACGTTGAAGGTGATCACCGGGGTGGCCTGGATCGCCCCGCCGATAATCAGCCGCACGCGGCCCTGGTTGGCCGAAGCGTCGCTGTGCTTCTCGGTGTAGAACAGCCGCCCAGTGGTGTCAAAGGCCATCGCAATCGGCGATTCGAGGCCGGAGGCATAGGTTTGGATCGTCGCGCCGGGAGGCAGCGCCTCGACGGTGACGGTGGCTTGCGGCGCGCCCGGCGGCAGGATCATGCGTGTTGGCGTGGCGGTCGTCGGCGTTAGCTGGCTCAGAATAGCGATAAGTCCCAAAGCTAATATACTGGCGAACAAGAGCAAGGAAGCCTTCATGGTCACTCCTTTCCGTGGGTGGAGGGGGTCGGGTAGGCGGATCAGCGCAGAGGGAACGGGCCGGTAGGCGCGGTCTACCGGCGCTGCTGATCTAGCAGGAATCGCACCATCGGCGCATCTGGCGCAGGGGATGGAAGGTTGCCGCTTCCGGCGGGCTATTCGGGCGGGAGGGTGGGGGCTGGGGTGACACGCCCCACCCGTCGCCTGCGCAGGCGGACCAGCACCAGCGTCAGACCGGCGAGCACGACCAGGATCGCCGTCGCCCCGCTGATGATCTGACCGATCAGGAGCGGGCGGGAGCGGAACTCCATGACCAGGGTGTGGGTGCCGGGGCCAACCTGCACCGCCCGCAGGAGGTAATCGGCCTGCACCACCGGCACGCGCACCCCATCCAGCGTCGCCGTCCAGCCGGGATACCAGACCTCGCTGAGCACCAGCCAGCCCGACTCGGCGTTGGCGACGGTCAGGTCCAGCCGGTTGGGGGTGTACTGGGTGATGCGGGCCTGGTCGGCGGGGTTTCCCTCGGCACTGCCCTTGCTGGGGCTAGCCGTAGTCGCGCCGTCGGGCAGGACAACCGTATGGCGCGGGTCCACATCCAGATGGTCGATGCGGGTGAACTGCTCCTCGCTGTTGGGGACGGCCACGGCATCATGGACAACCCAGGCGCGGGGCAGCACATTGCTGTTTTCGTACAGCCGCACGCCTTGCGCGTTCGAGTCCACCTGATGGAACTTGTCGCCCAGGGGCCGATCGTCGGAGATGGCGACGGTGTAGCGGATGTTCAGCAGGTCGTACCAGACGCTGTTGCGGTTGTCTTTGACCCCGTCGGGCGCATTCTCCAGCGGCGTCTTCACCCGCTGCCACACCCGGTCGTAACGTTGCAGGGTCAGCGGGTTGTACAGCCCCCCCGCGTCGGGGATCTCCATCAGCACCCCGGTGGACGGCTGCCAGACGCTGATCACCTGCCCGGTGTCGCTGTCGATCCGGTAGGCGGTGCCGCGCCCGGTCCCCTTGTTATACAGTTGGCCGATCAGCGCGGCGTTCTGGTAGCCGGTGGTCAGGTCGGTGGTCGTCGGGTTGAACGCCGCGTTGGGGGCGAACAGGTCGGCCACCAGCAGCCCGGCCAGGGCCAGCCCCAGCGCCGTCGCCCCCAACCGTCGTCGCGCCCCCAACCAGAGCAGCCCCGTGACCAGCCCGACCCACAAGATGCCCAGGTTCAGGTCGTTGAGCACCAGCGCCGCCCGCTCCATCGAGATGCCACTGAGGAACAGCCCGTTGAACAGCGGCCCCACAAACCCGACCAGCACCGCTGTCAGCGCCGCCAACCCCCACAAGACGCGCTGGAATGCGGAATGCGGAATGCGGAGTGCGGAATAGGGCGTGGGATTTTGGATTTTGGATTTTGGATTTTGGACGGCGGTCTGTGTTGCCCCGGCATCCATGCGTGGTTCGCGGCTCCCGCCTCCCGGCCCCCCATTGGCAGATTCCTGATCCCTGATCCCTGTTCCCTCTCCAAAATCCAAAATCCAAAATCTAAAATCCCCCAACAGCCGCACCACCCGGTCCAACCCCAGCGCAGCCAGCAGGCCCGTCGCCAGGCCTACTTCGAGCAGGAGACGGCCCGCGCCCCGGAAGCGATCGAAGCCGGGGGTCAGGCCGTGCAGGAGGGAGAACAGGGCCGTGAACGGCCCCAGGCTGAGCAGCAGGGCCAGCGCGCCCAGCACGGCGGCAAACCCGGTGGTCCGGTCGCGGCGCAGCGCCAGGGCCAGCCCGGCCAGCAAGAGCGCCACCACGCCCAGGTAGCCCCACGTTTCGGTGCTCTGCCAGGGCACCCAGTAGCTCGTCGGATTGGGGCCGAACACACGGGGCAGCACCAGCCCCAACAGGCCGACCGGCTCCAGCGCGAATTGCCCCGCCTCGTCCCAGGAGATGGCCGAGCGGACGGATTGTGCCGCCAGTTCGTTGCTGGGGAGGAACTGGACCATGCTCAGCCCCGCCGTGATCGCCCCCACCAACAGGGGCTGCGCTACCCGCTCCACCACCGGGGCGGCCAGCCAGCCGCGCCAGACCTGGGAGCGGGTCGCTCCCGGCAGGGGGGCGACGGGGCGGATCGGGTCGTGGCGGTGGTCCCACTCCAGCCAGCCCCAGTACAGAGCCACCACCAGCCCTTCATAGAGGAACGTCTGCGGGTGCCCGGCCAGAAAGGTCAGGCTCAGCGTCACCCCCAAGAGCAGCATATAGCCCCAGGAGCGGCCCACGATGATCCGCCGCGCCAGCAAGAGGTTCCAGGGCAGCCACGCGGCGGCGAAGATCATCGGCATGTGGCCGAAATGCGCGGCCATGAAGCCGCAGAAGGCGAACGCCGCCGTCCCCGCCAGCGCGGCCAGCCGCAACAGCCGCAAATCGCGCAGCCAGATGTACATGCCTAGCGCGGTCCAGGCATAGTGGAGGATCACCTCCCACTCGATGACGGCATAGGTGCGGTGCAGATCACCGACGAAGTCGGCCCCGAAGGCGGGCACCGGGAGACCGAACCAGAAAGGCCAGTTGGGCGGATACCACAGCCCGCTCTGTACGTCGGCGGCGAGGGGGGCACCGGAAAAGGCGTAGGGGTTCCAGAGCGGCAGTTGCCCCGTTTCCTGCACGCTGCGGTGGATGAAGGTGTAGAGGGGGAAGAAGAAGGAGGCCAGGTCGCCGCCACCGGTCGGCAGGTAGACATTAGCGGTTAGTAGCGGTCGCCAGAAGAAGAAGAGGACCAGCCCGCCGACCAGGGCCAGCGCCAACAGATCTAAATGCCGGGCCGGACGACCGGGCACGGCCCGCGCCCACCACCACGCCCCCAGCAACCCCACGCCGAGGAGCACCAGCGCCCCGACGAGCAGTGCCGAGGGCAGCAGTGGACTCATTGCGGCCTCGATGGGGTCGGCAGCGGCGGTTCGGCGGCGGTGCCGGTGCCGGCCTGCAAGCTGCTGAAGCTCAAGCCCTCGCGCACCAGCGATACCGCCCCGGCCACGGCCAGGGGCAAGAAGCCGAATGCATGGAGCACCACCGCCACGGCAAAGGCCAGGTCGGGATCATGCGGCGGGAAGACCATCAGGGTTTGCTTCGCCACACTGTGATAGAGGCCGACATAACCAGGAGCCGATGGCACGGCCATGCCTAGATTGGTGGCGATGACCACCAGCGCCGGGGCGGTCGGCGGCAGGAACAGCCCGAAGCTGATCAGGAGGCAATAGATGCTGACGACGTTGAACACCCAGGCGCACAGCGACCAGACGGCGATGCGCGGGGCGACGGCGCGGGAGCGCAACGGGGCCAGCCCGGTCAGCACGCTATCGGCGATGCCCAACACGCGCCCGCTCAGCCCGGCGGGGACAGGTCGCAGCATGGCTTCCAGCAGCCGCCGGGCCGGGCCGGGCCAGAGCGCCCCGCCCAGCGCTACGACGAACAGCGCGCTGAACAGCACGGCGCTGACGATGGCCGGGGTTTTCAGCCCCTCCGGGATCTCGATGAACGGCAGGATCAGCCCCAGCCCCAGCACCAGGGTCATCGTGTCCAGCACCTTTTCGACCAGGATAGTGGAGAGCGTGCGGGCGATGGGCAGCTTTTCGGTCAGCCGCATCACCGTGGCCCGCACCAACTCCCCGGTACGCAGCGGCAGGATCGTGTTGAACAGGTAGCCGATCATCAGCGCGGAGAAGAGATGCCCCTGACTGACTCGCTTTTCGTCGGGGTGGTAGAGCAAGCGCCAGCGGGCCACTTTGGCCCAGAAGGTAAAGACCCACGGCGGCACCGCCAGCAGGAACCACGCCCACTGGATGCGCGTCAGGGCCTCGCCCACTTTGCTGAAGTCTATATCGTGCAGCGCCCACCAGAGCGCCACCACGCTGATCAGCACCCCGGCGACGGCAATCAGTTTCTTCGACATACAACCTTCCTGCGGGATGGAGGATAGGGGTTGGGGGTTGGTGTTTTGTAGAGAGACACGATCTCTACCCTCTCCAATACACCTCAAACCTCAAACTTCGTCACCAACCCCCAACCCCTAACCCCCATCCCCCACTAGTGCTTCGGCCCGCTGAGCGGGGTCAGCAGCGGCGTCACGGCCCCGCCGTAGCGCGTGACCAGGTCTTGCGCCTTGCGGCGACTGGTCTTTAGCAAGTCCTCGCGCATCAACTCCCAGTTGGGGCGCTCATGGTAGTCGAGGTGATAGATCACGTTGTCGGGCTGGGCGTAGCCGGGCCGCCCCAGCATGGGGAAGAGTTCGGTCAAGAAGCCGATCTCCCAGACCTTGTCGTTGGCCTTCTGTTTGTCGAGCACGTCGGTGGTGCTGGAGTAATAGTCGAGTAGGATTTTGCGGACCACCGAGTCTTGCCGGAAGACCGTGCCGGGCGAAAACTGGATGCGGCTGCCCAGGGCATTGCGCAGCGGGGCGGCGTTTTTGACCACCGGGGCCAGATAGCCATAGTCGGGGTGCGCGTCAATAAAGGCGGTCAGTTGGCGCAAGGCGCTGCCGGGCAGCACCACATCGTCATCCATGAAGCAAATATGCGGCCCGTTCAACGCCTCCAACAAAGCCCGCCGCCCGGCGCTGAAGGCTCGGTTGCGCTCCCGGCTGTGCTCGTAGGTGCAGGTGATCCCCCGGTCGAAGGCCAGGCGCATGGCCGAACTGAAATCTTCGGAATGGATCACCGGGCGGTCGGAGGTATCCACGATATGAATCCGCAGGTTGCGCGGCTCCTGAAGCAAGAGGCTGGTCAGGGCCATACTCAGCGTCGGTTTGCCCATCGTCAGAATGCCGATTTCCAACATGGCGGAACTGACCGGACCACCGGCTGCGGGCGGTTGCGATGTATCCAAAAGATTCCCTCGTCTAACTAAATGCGGGTATGCCCACTTCGTGGGGGATTTTTTAGTGTGGGTCTACAATAGCAAACGCCGCGCGGCCTTGTCAAGGACCAACTGTATCACCACAGAGAACACAGAGAACACAGAGTCATATTCTCTGTGTTCTCTGTGTTCTCTGTGGTGACTTATTACACGTTGAACAGGATGTTCACCACGTCACCATCTTTGACCACGTAGGCTTTGCCTTCCATGCGGAAGGTGCCGCGCTTCTTCGCCTCGGCTATGCCCCCGGCGGCGACCAGATCGGTGTAGCTGATCACCTCGGCGCGGATGAAGCCCCGCTCCAGGTCGCTGTGGATCGCCCCGGCGGCTTGCGGAGCCAGGGTGCCGCGCCGGATCGTCCAGGCACGTACCTCGTCGGCTCCGGCAGTGAGGAAGCTGATCAGGCCGAGCAACTCATAGGAGCGTTCGATCACCTCCGGCAAGGGGGATGCGCCCAGACCCAGGCTCTCGCGGAATTCGGCGGCATCGGCGGGCGGCAACTGCGCGACTTCCATCTCTAGCTGCGCGGCCACGGCCACGGTGGCGACGCCCGCATCGGGGTACTTGGTCCGCGCCGCCGCCACCAGGGCATCCTCGCCATCCAGGTTGTTCTCGCCCAGGTTGAAGACGATCAGCCACGGCTTGGCCGACAGGAAGCCATAATTGCGGATGTCGCGCTCTTCTTCTTCGCTCAGGTCGATCTGGCGCAAGGGCGTCCCCCCTTCCAGCAGCGGTTGGAGCCGTTCCAGCGTCGCCAGTTCGCGCTCCTGCGCGGCGCGCTCGGTGGTGCGCGTCTTGCCGATCTCGGCCTTGAGCCGCTGCACCCGCCGTTCGATGATCCCCAGGTCGCTGAACAGGAACTCCAGGGTAATCGTTTCCAGGTCGCGCATCGCGTCTACCCCGCCTTCGGGGGGCGGTACATTGCTGCTCTCGAAGGCGCGCAGCACGATCACCAGCGCCTCGGCGGTGGCGATGTGCCCCAGAAACTGGCGGCTCAACCCCTCGGTGCGGGCGCTGCTCGGGTCGGTGCCTTTGCTCAGGCCGGGTAGGTCGAAGTATTTGACTTCGGCGGGAGTCGTCTTTTTCGGGCGGAACATGGTCGTCAACACGTCCAGCCGTGTATCGGGAACCTTGACCATCGCGATATTCGGTTCGTCGCCGCCCGTGGCGAAGGCCGACGTTTGCGCCTGGCTCCCGGTCAGCGCATTAAACAAGGTCGTCTTGCCGCTCTTGGGCAGCCCACAAATTCCCAGCGTAAGTGCCATGCTCTATTATCAACCCCTCTTCATCAGTATGATCGTTTTATTGTACCGACGCGCCGGGAGCCTGTCAAGCAGGACGAGCAAACAGCAGTCAGCAGTCAGCAGTCAAGTGGAGACACCGGGCCGCTGACAACTAACAACTAACAACTGACTGCTGACTGCTGACTGCTGTTTGCTCGTCCCGATTTCTGCTTTCCCCGCTTTTCTGGTATAATAGATAGCTGTGGTTTGGACGCAGCGCTAGGAGTGTGCAAGGGTGACCGAACGGCTCTGGAAAGTAGATATGCACAGCCATACCCGGCTGTCGAAGGACTCGCTGAACAACCCGCGATCGCTGGTCGAAACGGCAGCGGCAAGGGGCCTGGGGGCGCTGTGCGTCACCGACCACAACGGGCTGGCGAATGCGCTGGCCCTGGCGCGCCTGCCGAACTTGCCGATTATGGTGGTGCCCAGCGAAGAGGTGAAAACCAGCGAGGGCGAGATCATTGGCTGGTTTTTGCACGAGCTGATCCCGAAGGGGTTGACGCCGGAAGAGACGGCGCGGCGGATCAAGGACCAGGGCGGCATTGTTGGTGTTCCGCACCCGTTTGATCGCGCCCGCAACAGCAGCCGCCTGCAAACCCCGGCCCTGGAGCGCCTGGTCGCCGCCGGGCTGGTGGATGCCGTCGAGGTGTTCAACGCCCGCACCACCTTTGCCGAGGATAACGCCCGCGCCCGCCAGTTCGCCAGCGAGCATGGGCTGGCGATGAGCGCCGGGTCGGATGCCCACACGCTGTGGGAGGTGGGCCGGGCCTATGTCGCCATGCCGCCGTTCGCCACGCCCGCCGAGTTCCTGGCGAGCTTGCGGGCGGGCCAGGTTGGGGGGGCGCTCAGCACGCCGCTGATCCATGTGTCAAGCCGCCTGGCGACCTGGGCCAAAGCCCTGCGCCTGGCCGACTCGCGGCCCATGAGCGAGTAGTGCGTACTGCGTATTGCGTAGTGCGTAATCATTCGTTAAGAAAATACGCAATACGCAGTACGCAGTACGCACCGTATTTGAGAGAGCATTCGTTTTGTTCGGAACAGGGGTAATAAGAGGTTATGCAGCATAAATCGAAGGGGCGGATTGAGACGGTCGAGCCGAGCAGCCCGGCGGCATTGGCGGGAATCATCCCCGGCGACTTCCTGGTGGCGGTCAACGGCCAGCCGGTCAAGGATATCGTGGCGGTGCAGTTCCACGCGGCGGCGGAAGAAGTCGAGGTGGAGGTGCAGCGCGCCGGGCAGCCCTTGCGGCTCACCGTGGTCAAAGACATCGATCAGGACCTGGGTTTGGGCTTCTTTGACCCCACGTTCGACGGCATCAAGCGCTGCAATAACCATTGCCCGTTCTGCTTTGTCGATCAGAACGCGCCGGGCCTGCGCACCAGCCTGGACATCAAGGATGACGACTACCGCTACAGCTTCATGTACGGCGGCTTCATCACCTTGACCAACCTCAAAGAGCAGGACTGGGCGCGGATCAGCGACGAACGGCTCAGCCCGCTCTATGTCTCGGTCCACGCCACCGACCCGGCCCTGCGCCGCCGCCTGCTGGGCAACCCCCGCGCCCCCGAAATTCTGCCCCAACTGCGCCGCCTGGCCGACATGGGCATCCAGGCGCACACCCAACTGGTCCTCTGCCCTGGCATCAACGACGGCGCGGCGCTGGACGAGAGCATCGGTGCGCTGGCCGAGTTGTGGCCGAACGTCCTGTCGGTGAGCGCCGTCCCGGTCGGCCTGACCCGCCACCGCAAGCGCTGGCTGGACGCGGCCTTGCGCTCTTATTACCCGGAAGAAGTCGGCGCGGTGATCGACCAGATCGAGGGTTGGCAGCATCGCCTGCGTGCCACGACCGGGATCAATTTCGCTTATCCGTCCGACGAGTTCTACCTGCTGGCAAACCGTCCGATGCCCGCCGCGCGGCAATACGACGGCTTCTCGCAGCTAGAGAACGGCGTGGGCATGGTCCGCAAGTTCCAGGATGAGACGGCGCGGACGACCCGCAAGCTGCCCGACGCATTGTCGCGCCCGATCCATGCCCTGGCGGTGACCGGCACCCTGGCCGGGGGGGTGTTGCAAGAGGCACTCGCGCCGATCCAGGCGATCCCCAATCTCGACCTGGAATTGCTGGTGATCGAGAATACGTCCCTGGGGGCGCAGGTGACAACGGCGGGGCTGCTGATGGGCAACGATGTGGTGGCGGCGTTGCGGCCCCACCTGCCCGCCGATGTGGTCTTCCTACCCCGGCGCATGTTCGACTTCGGCGGCATCCGCACCCTGGACGAGTGGACGTTCGACACGCTCCAGGCCGAACTGGGCTGCCCCGTCGTCGCCGTCGAGTGGACCCGCGAGGTGGTGACCACCGTCAAGCGCGTGGCCGCCGGGGAAGATGCCTGCACTCCCTCCAATCCCGTCATCTGGATTTCGCCGCTGGGATAAGGTTCGCATAACCAGCCCGGAGGGGCGACAGACGGTAGCCCACGGTGCGAACCGTGGGTGAGCGATCCCCCAATATGTAAGCCCCGGAGGGGCGACAGAGCTACATCCCGATGCTCTTCTGTCGCCCCTCCGGGGCTTACTCATTGTACCCGGCCTATTCCTACG
>JBBSEL010000020.1:0-13416 GCA_038239755.1 Chloroflexia bacterium
GCGGATCGTCTCCAGCATGCGATAACGCACCTCCGCCCCCCGTTCCTCCTTACCGACCAACGATTTGTCGATCAGTTGGGCCAGGGTTGCCAGCACCTCCATATCCCCTTGATCAGGAGACGCAGCCACGGCCCCCGCCGCCGCGAGGGTCCACCCCCCGGCGAACACGGCCAGCCGGCGGAACAAGGTCTGCTCCACTGGCGTCAACAAGTCGTAGCTCCAATCAAACAGGGCTTGCAAGGTCTGCTGGCGGGGCAGCGCCGTGCGTGCGCCGCCGATCAGCAGGGCGAAGCGCTCGCCCAGCCCCTCGCGCAGTTGGCCGAGGGACAGGGTCCGCAGCCGGGCGGCGGCCAGTTCCAGAGCCAGGGGAATGCCATCCAGGGCGGAGCAAATCGCCTGCACCGCCGCTCCGGTGGTGGCGGTCAGGGCGAAGGCGGGCTGGGCCAGACGAGCGCGTTCGACAAAGAGGCGCACGGCATCGTAGCGCTGCAAATCGGGCGGCGCGGTGGTGCCTGCCGGGGGCAGGGGCAAGGGAGCAATCGACAACGTCACCTCGCCGGGGATCAGGAGTGGCTCCCGGCTGGTCGCCAGCACCCGCAGGAGGGGCACCCGCAGCAACAGTTGATAGACCAGCGTCGCCACAGCAGCGATCAGGTGTTCGCAATTATCGAGGATCAACAGCCGGGCCTGCCCGGCCAACCCCGCGACCAGCGTGTCCGTGAGCGGGCAGCCGGGTTGCTCCGCCAGGCCCAGGATGGCGGCGATGCGCCCCGGCACCAGCAGCGGGTCGGCCAGATCGGCCAGTTCGACCAGCCAGACCCCCCCGCTATAGCGCCCACGCAGCCCGCCCGCGCTCTCCAGCGCCAGGCGCGTCTTGCCACACCCGCCCGGCCCTAGCAGGGTGAGCGCCCGCGTCTCGGTCAGCAAGCGCCGAATGGCGGCCAGTTCGTCGTCGCGCCCGACAAAGCTGGTCAGCGCTACAGGCACATTAGTCGGCCCTTGGGCCAGCGGCGGGGGCGGGGCATTCGGCGGCGGGGGCGTGAGCATGTCCAACGGCGGGGCCTGCCAGTCTGCCGGGGAGAAGTCGGGGCAGTCCATCAGCGCCAATAATTCCAGCGCTTCGGCCTGGGTGGTGATCGCTTCCCAGGCCGCCAAGGTGCTGACAATGGCCCGGATATTCGGACTGGTCAGCCGGGCCTTGTCTGGATGGCGCAGGCGGGTACTCAGTTCGGCCTCGTCCAGATGGATGGCCTCGGCCAGGTCGGCCTGGGTGGGTGCCCGCCCGTCGAACACCGTTGCGCGCTTACGTAGCTCCTTGACCCGCTCGCGGAACTTATCGAGATCGGCCATTATTCCTCCTGTGCGCCGGACCCGGTAACCCCGGTGACGCAGCAATATTATAGCCTAAATACGCGCCGGCCAGGGCGGACGATGCAGGCGGGGATCGTGCCCAGGGTATTCTTGACGTTCCGGCGGGCCTATGCTACGATTCAGCGGCGCGGCCCCCTACCTTTCCTGCAGCTGGTCCCCTGGAGCAACGCCGTAGTCCCACGATTGGAGTGCTTATGGATCAGGTAGCGATATTTCACAAGCGGGTCAAGGAGCTTTGCAAGCGGGCCTATCCTTATGACGACCAGCGCCGGGCGACACTGCGCGATCTCGCGGAGCCTGTCGGCCTGAGTTATGTGGAATTCGTCGGTCGCCTGAAAGGGTCGGCCCCTACCCCTTTAAAGCCTGCCCACATCCGGGCCATCGTTCGCACCCTGGCCGACTGGGGGGTGATCACCACCCAGGCCGAAGCGCTGGAGTTGCTGGCGCTGGTGGATTGCCCCTCGTTCACCCCGGCGGAGTGGCAGGCCCCGCCGCTGGATCAACTCCGCGCCGGGCCATCCCCCCACGCGCCCGTACCCGTCTCCAATTTACCCCATCCGCTCACCCGGTTGATAGGCCGCGAGGAGGCCTGTGCCACCCTGACCACGCTGCTGATGAGCGAACGCCTGGTTACGCTGACCGGAGCGGGCGGCAGTGGCAAAACCCGGCTCGCCCTGGCGGTGGCCCACCAGGGCCTGCCGCACCAGCCGGACGGAGTCTGGTGGGTCGATCTGGCGGCGCTCACCGATCTGGGACTGTTGCCCCAAGCGGTGGCGAGTGCCCTGGGGGTGGCGCTGTCACCCACGCAAGCCCCGTTAGATCAGGTGCACCAATGGCTGGCCGGGCGCACCCTGCTGCTCGTTCTCGACAATTGTGAACACTTGATCGTGACCGTCGGAGAGTTGGTCGGGAGCTTACTGGCGCGGGCTGCCCACCTGCACATCCTGACCACCAGTCGCGAACGCCTGAACGTGGCCGGAGAGGTCGTCTGGATCGTGCCACCACTGGCGCTGCCGCCCACCACGCCGGTACCCCTCGCCACGTTGCGCGTGGTCCCGGCGGTGGCCTTCTTTGTGGCCCGGGCCAGCGCCGTCGGGTCGTTCACCCTGACCGCCCAGAACGCGCCCGCTGTCCGCCAGATCTGCACCCAGCTGGACGGGCTACCGCTCGCGCTGGAACTGGCCGCCGCCTGGCTGCGGGTGCTCAATGTCGAGCAACTGGCGATGCGGTTGGGCGAATCGCTGGCCTTGCTGACCAGCAACACGCGCGGCGTGCCCCAGCGCCACCAGACGCTGCACGCCACGCTGGATTGGAGCTACGCCCTGCTCAATCCCGCCGAGCAACATCTCCTCAACCAGTTCGGCGTTTTCCTGGGAGGGTGCCAGCTCGATGCGGTCGAAGCCATGTATCAACCCACCCCCGGCGAGACCATTACGGCGTTGGATGCATTGAGCGGCCTAATTGATAAGAGCCTCGTCCAGGTCACCTCCGCGCCAGAGGCCGCGCCGCGTTACGCGCTGCTGGAGACGACCCGGCGCTACGCCCTGGCCCATTTGGCCCAGCAGGGGGCCGAGGTCACCACCCGTGCCCGGCACGCCGCCACCTACCTGACCCTGGCCGAAGCAGCGGAACCAGAGCTATTCCGTGCCGAGCAGAAAACCTGGCTCCAGCGCCTGGAAGCCGAGCATCCCAACCTGCGCGCGGCCTTGCGCTGGGCCATTGATACGAAAGATAGCGAGACCGCGCTGCGCTTCGGGGCCGCGTTGTGGCTCTTCTGGTCCATGCGGGGCTATGTCCACGAAGGGCGGCAATGGCTGGAAGCCACCTTGCCGCTCGCAGGTGGTCCGGCCAGCGCGCGAGCACGCGCGGTGAATGGGTTAGCGGCCCTGGTCTGGAGCCAGGGCGAGTATGAAACGGCCTGGCAACTCTTAGAGGAAAGCCTGGCGCTGGCCCGTGCCCTGGGCGATGAGGTCGGGGTCGCCCGCACCCTCAACAATCTCGGGGTCATCGCCAGCAACCAGACGGATTATGGGCGAGCACGCCCGATGTTAACCGAGAGTCTTGCGCTGCAACAAAAGCTGGGCAACCGGCCCGCCGCCGCCCGCACCCTCAACAACCTCGGCGTGATCGCCCAGAATCAGGCCGATTATGCCCAGGCGCACACGTTCTACACCGAGAGTCTGCGGCTGCAACGCGAACTGGACGACCCGGCGGGCGTGGCGCGGGTCTTGAACAACCTGGGCGAGGTCGCCTACAACGAGGGCGACCTGAACACCGCGCAGGCCTACTACGAAGAAAGCCGAACGATCCGCCAGACCTTGGGCGAGCAGAGCGATATCGGGGGCGTGATCCATAATCTTGGGGAACTGGCCCTGGCCCGAGGCGATCTGGCTGCTGCTGAAGCAGCCTTCACCGAGAGCCTGGCCTTGCGGGGCAAGGTGGGCGACAAATTGGGCACGGCTGATGTGCTGCATGGCCTGGGGCACATCGCCTGCCAGCGAGGCGATCCGGCGGCGGGCACGCTGTATGTCGAGGGTCTCCAGCTCCGTTGGGAGGTGGGGGATCGCTTCCGGCTCACCTTGTCGCTGGACACCCTGGCCCAATTCGCGGCCCGGCAGGCGCAACCGGCGCGGGCGGCGCGGCTCCTGGGCGTGGCAGACGCTGTGCGAACGGCCACCGGCACCCCACGGTCACCGGCCAACCAGGCCATCTACGCGCAAACTATCGCCACTTGCACCCGCACCCTCGGCCCGACCGGCTATGCGGTCGCCTGGGAAGCAGGAGCCGCCACCCCGCTGCCCGATCTGGTGACCGAAGCAGCGACTCTCCCAACGGACCCCGAACCGGATGCCGACGCTATCGCGGAGGTGCCCCTGCCCGGTGCCCGGTTCAACTACTCCGACGATCCGCCAATGTAGCGATCACGTCGCCCCCGCTGATCAAACCGCCCCTTTCCGGGGCGGTTTTGTGTTTACAAAGCCAGATCCCCAAACAGAGCCAAACAAACCCGAAGATTGAGCCGCGCCGCTTTCGTATAATCTTCCCTGTAGGCGAGAGTATGTTGATGGGGAGCCGTGGCAGCGTGACCACGATCCTCGCTATGCAGGCTGAGGTCTGGCCCAGTGCCCTACTACGGAAAGGAACGCAGCCAATGCTGGTTGGGTATGTCGCGGCGCTGTGCCGGATCGTCATCGGCCTGGCGTTTAGCTGGTCGTTTATGGGTAAGATACGCCAGCCGCAAGCGTTTGTCCAGACGATCCGCAGCTTTCGCCTGCTGCCGGTGGCCGCTACCCCGGCGGCAGCCGCCCTGTTCCTGGTCGCCGAGGGGGCCATCGTGGGCGGCATGGTGTTGGGCGCAGGGTGGCTGGGGCCAGGCTTTGCGCTGGCGGGGGGCCTGTTGCTGCTCTTCAGCGGTGCCCTCGTGACCGTGTTGGTCCGGCGGCAGGCGACCTCCTGTAACTGTTTTGGCCCGTCCGATCAGCCGGTGGTGCCGCTCGATGTGGTGCGAAACGCCGGTTTTTGGGTGTGGGCCGGGCTGGGCTGGGTGCTGGACAGCCTGTTCCCTGCTCCTCCGCTGACCGCCACAGGTTGGTTGCTCGCAGCGGGCGGGGCGGGTTTATTCGTCGTGGGCTGGCTCCATCTGCGTGAGCTAACCCAGTTGTTTCGTTGGGGATAATTTCCCCTGATATTTTGGTTCGTGGGGATCATCCCCGCTCATGTAATAAAGGAGGACCGAGAACGTGGACGACATAATGGTAATCAGTATGATTCTGGTGTGGGTCGTGGTGGGATTCAACCTGCTGCTGACGGTCGCCCTGGTGCGGCGGGTGCAGACGCCAGAGACCACGAAGCATTCGGCGAAGCGCGAACATGGCCTGCCTGCTGGAACCACAGCTCCCGATTTTACGGCCCTGACCTTGAACGGAGAAACGGTGACGAAAGCGACCTACGCAGGCCGGCCCACCGTCTTCCTGGTCGTCTCGCCGACATGTGCGCCGTGTCGCGAAGAGCTACCAACCTATGAAGCATTACGCCCGCAAGCCGAACGGGCCGGGGTGCAATTGGTTTTCGTCAGCCTGGAAGGGCTGGATGCGACCCGCCAGTGGGTGGAAGAGGCCAATATCCACACTCCGATGCTGATCGCCCCCAATCATAGTAATCCGTTCCGCAAAGACTATCACCTCCCAGGCACACCAGCTTACTGCTTTGTCGACAGTGACGGCATCATCCAGTCTACAGGATATCCGACTCCCGATCAAGGGGAATGGGGCACCTTGACCGCCGCCTGGGCAGCCGTTGCACCCCCTCCACGAAGTAGCCTGGTACCTAGCATGAGATGATAGATCATGCAATCCCCAACCAGGAGCCAGAGAGACAGAAAGGAGGACATCGGTTAGGCATTCTACACAACAACCATTCCACATCGTTAGTATTCGACCTACGTAAACAAATTAAGCAGAGAAGGAGATCACGAACATGGCAATGCAAATGTCGAACCTGCTCACCGTAGTGGATCGGGCCAGCCGCGTTGGTCGCGTCAATATATTAATCACCCACATCGCTGAGCGTCTGCTCCCTCAATCCGTGGCGCGTGGTGGCTGTCCAGTCGGTGGCTACCTGGCGTGTGATTATTCAGATGATGTGTGTGGCTGTTGTCGGGTGCGCCATATGCCGGGCACCTACCGCACTTATGACCCATGGAGCGGTCATGGGGATTGCTGCGTGGGGTGCCTACCAGGTTGTGGTTCAGTCTGCGACTGGTAGACAGTAGGGTACGGGATGGATGGGGTTAGCATCCCCATCCATCCTTTTGTTAATAGAAAGGAAGGTGCGGTGAGTATTCTCTGGTTACTTTTTGTTGGGAGCTTGGTCATGTTGCTGGTGTGGGCGCTGCGGACCCTGTTCTGGATCGCGACGATAGAGAACACCAGTATGGCACCCACGCTCCTGCCCGGAGATCGTGTGTTGGTCGGGCGCAGCCATCCAATGTGGCGATTGCAGAAAGGACAGATCGTGATCGTTGCCCCTGGCGCGCCCGGCAGCACACCGTTTGTCAAGCGCGTCTCTGGCCTGGCGGGTGACGTCATGCACTGGTCCGGCAGTGACGATATCTCAGATACGTTCGCCGTAGATACCGAAGATATTGGACAGGAACAGTGGCACGTTTGTCGGATCCCAGAGGATCATGTCTTTGTCAGCAGTGATAATCCGGCCAGCCGCATTGACTCACGCACCTGGGGGCCATTGTCGTATCATCAGGTGATCGGTCGAGTGCTGATGACGTTGCCTCGCACAACGGCCATACCATCGCACCCTGTGCGGGCGGCAGCCCGAGTCGTCGGTCCTCCAGTTGGTCAGCCCGCCCCACCTTTTATTGCGCCGATTCTGGATGGGGAACTGCGTACGCTTGAGATGTATCGGGGCCGGGCCGTACTCTTTTTATTCATCGCCCCTTCTGAGCGTGCCCATCAATTTCTAACTCAATTCACCCATTGGCCCATGGCAGCTAATCACAGGTCACGCGATGTGGTGCTGGTCAGCCGCTTGGATCAGGCGACAACACAAGCTTTTGTCACCGTCGCCCGGCTAAAGCTGCCAGTGCTGATAGCCCCCCCGGCGACCAACCCCTTTTTCAAGAATTACAATATCCGTGGATGCCCCGCCTACTGCCTGGTAGATGTGCAGGGCATCGTGCAGGCCGCCGGTATCCCCGATGCCAACTCGTCTGCATGGCAACACGTAACAGAGAGTTGGCTATGAGCATGTCAACCGTCACCCAGCAGCCGCGCCACCGGCATTGGCTCCGCGGCAGCCTGGCCCAAACCCGCATCGCGCTGGTGGCTATTCGACAGATGGTCCAGCTTGCCTGGCGCGCCTATCCTGTCGGTCTGATCGGGATCATCGCCCTGGAAATCGCGCAGGGTCTGTTCCCGCTGGGGCTGGCCTGGGTGACAAAAGGGTTATTCGATGCCCTCGCCCGCCTGCTACACGATGAGAGCCTCGCCGCACTCCTACCCACACTGGTACCACTGCTCACCCTCCAAGCGCTGCTGGTCGTTCTTGGGCAACTTAGCAGTGCCATCAGCAGCTATGCTGACGGTGAACTAGGGCGACGCCTCGCCTTGACGATGCATGTCCAGGTATATGAAAAGATTAATAGCTTTGTCGGTCTCGGTCCGTTTGAAGATCCCAAGCTCTATAATACCATCGAGTTTACAGTTCGTCAGGCGCACATGGCCCCCGCCCAGACGGTGCGCATCAGCACCACCCTGCTGCGCAGCATCATCACGCTCTTCAGTTTTATGGGTATTCTGCTGGCCTTCAATCCGCTGCTGGCCGGTATTGTGCTGCTGGCTGTTCTGCCTCAACTATACGTGAGGTTGAAATTAGGACAGCAGCACCTCAGATTGGCCCGCAAAAACAACCCAGGCGAACGATTAGCCGACTACTATGGTCATGTTTTATCTGCACCAACATTCACCAAGGAACTACGCCTGTTCAATCTGGCAGGGTTTTTCATCGCTGGATTCCAACAAGCGACGACAAGGATTAATGCTGCGCGCCGTCAGCAGGAGCAGCGCGAGTTACGCTGGCAGGCGTTGTTGGGCTTATTCGAGAGTGTGGTAGCCGCCGGTACATTTATCGGGGTGGTGGTCGGAGCGAGCAGCGGGCGGTTGAGCATTGGCGATGTGGCTTTATATATTAATGCTGTGGCGAGTCTCCAGGGGGCATTGTCTGCCTTGATTTACGCGGTGGGGGCGGTTCATGAGAGTGTACTCTTTTACCGTAGCTACATGGAGCTGTTAGCTTTGCCCCAACCACTGCCTGTCTGTGAGGACCCACAACTGGTTCCCCCGCTGCACCACGGAATCGAGTTACGCAACGTCTCATTCCGATACAACACGGATCAGCCCTGGGTGTTGCACCAGGTGAACCTATGGATCCCCGCAGGTAGTTGTGTTGCGCTGGTGGGATTAAATGGAGCCGGGAAAACCACCCTGGTGAAGCTGTTGGCGCGCTTCTATGATCCGACTGAAGGTCAAATCTTGTGGGATGGGATGGATATTCGTCAGTTCGATCCGCAAGAGTATCGACAACGGCTGGGCACCATCTTTCAAGATTTTCAGCATTTCGATCTAACCGCACAGGTCAATATCGGCTTCGGTGAAGTAACTGAAGTTAGAAATGAGAGACGTGTGCAACACGCTGCCGAACATGCTGGCATCCACAATCGCATCATGAGCCTACCCAACGGCTACCAGACAGTGCTCAGCCGCTGGTTAGCAGACGAGGGCCAGGGGATTGATTTATCGGGTGGTGAATGGCAAAAAGTGGCATTGGCGCGGATGTTCATGCGCGAGGCCGATTTGCTGATGCTGGACGAGCCAACGGCGGCGTTGGATGCCCAAGCCGAGTACGAATTGTACCAGCAGTTTGCCGCCTTGATGGCCGGACGCACCAGCCTACTGATCAGTCATCGCTTCAGCAGCGTGCGCATGGCCGACCTGATCGCCGTGCTGGAAAACGGACAGATCACCGAGTATGGCCCGCACAGCGAGTTGCTGCGGAATAATCAGAGCTATGCACTACTCTATCGGTTGCAGGCCGCCGCCTACCAGTAGCAGGGTTGGTGTGGTCCGATCAACGTAACCATCGGTGGGACACAGCGTGGACAGGAAATAATGTGAGTGGCTGGTTTAGACCGACAGGGTGAAACCCCTGCCTAGTCGTAGAAGGAAGAGTAAAGATGCAACAGTTTATTAGCAAGCTCGGCTACAGGTTGATCGGGGTGTTGGTGCTGGGGCTGCTGGTGCTGGGCCGCAGCCTAGGTGTTGCCGCTGACGAAGGCGATCTGGATCCCAGCTTCGGCATGGGGGGCCGGGTGGATACACCCGTGGCCTACCCCATTGACAGCGAACCCAACGCCATGACCCACCAGGCGGATGGGAAGATCCTTGTTGTTGGTGCAGCTTTCGGCTATCGCACCGACGATTTTGCCGTGACTCGTCACAACCCGGACGGGAGCCTCGATGCCACGTTTGGAGGCGACGGGCGCGTCATCACTGACTTTGCTTATGACGAGGACCATGCCGCTGCGGTGGCCGTCCAGGCCGACGGGAAAATTGTGCTGGGCGGCTACGCGACCGGGTACAACACGTACAAAAATTTCGCGCTGGCTCGTTACAACCCGGATGGTAGCCTGGATTCCACGTTTGGCATTGGCGGGAAGGTCATTACCGATTTGGGGAGCAACAATGATCAGATCGCGGCCCTGGTGATCCAGGCGGATGGCAAGATCGTGGCGGCGGGTACGAGTTTCTCCCAGTTTACCCTGGCTCGCTACAATTCCAACGGGAGCCTCGACGCGAGCTTCGGCACGGGCGGCATTGTACAGACCATATTCAGCGGGGGTGATTCTGCTATCTACGCACTGGCACTTCAGCCGGATGGTAGGCTGGTGGTTGCTGGCATGGCCCATCCTGCAAGCAGCCTCGACTTTGCGCTGGCGCGCTATACCCCCGACGGCAGCCTGGATGTGAGCTTCGGCACGGGGGGCAAAGTGATCACCGACTTTAGCACCCATGATGACACTGCCTATGCGCTGGCCGTACAGCCAGACGGGAAGGTGCTGACCGCTGGCCTGGCGAATGCGGGTACGGCCAATTGGGATTTCGGCCTGGTCCGCTACAATGCGAACGGCAGCCTGGATCCCACCTTCGGCACGGGCGGCAAAGTGACTACCGACTTTACAGGCGAAGGCGATCAGGCCAACAGCCTGACCCTGCAAGGCGATGGTAAGATCCTCGCCGCCGGGTTTGCCCATCCGGTTAACCATGACTTCGCACTGGCACGTTACACAGCGGACGGCAACCTCGACGCATCCTTTGGCACAGGTGGCAAGGTCATCACCAGCGGCGGGCCGGCTATCGCTGTGGGCATGGCTCTGCAGACCGGCGGCCAGATCGTCGCTGCCGGTCTGGCGGCGACCTATGACCTGGCGCTAGTGCGTTACCATGCCGATGGCAGCCTCGACCCCGCCTTTGGCAACGCAGGCATTCTGATCGTGTCGCTGGTGGCCAGTGGGGCGAGCATAGCTACCCTGGCCTACCAAAGCGACGGGAAGATCCTTGCCGCAGGGCCAGTCCCCAACCCCCGTGGCCCCGAGGGCTTCGGCTTTGTTCTGGCGCGCTACACTCTTAACGGCAACCTCGATCCAACCTTCGGGGCCAACGGCATCGTCTCTACAACCGTCGGCACCTACAGTGAGGTCAATGCGCTAGCGGTACAGCCCGACGGCAAGATCCTCGCCGCAGGCCGCGCCACCCTGAACAGCTTCCTGGAGACCGATTTTGCCCTGGCTCGCTATAATCCTGATGGCAGCCTGGATCCCAGCTTCGGCATCGGGGGCATTGTCACCACCGATTTCCCGCACAGTATGTCGGAAAGAGTGAACGCGCTGGTTGTCCAGCCCAACGGCAAAATCGTGGCCGTCGGCTCGAGCAATTACCCTGGTGAGGGCTTTGCCCTAGTCCGCTACAATGCGAACGGTAGCCTGGATCTCACCTTCGGCACGGGCGGCAAGGTCGTCACCGATCTCGGCTATGCGGCGGCGGCCCTGCTCCAACCCGACGGCAAGATCGTGGCAGCGGGCATCGGGACCGACGCCGCCTTCAACGAGGTCTTTAGCCTGGTCCGTTACAACCCCGACGGCAGCCTGGACCCAGGCTTCGGCACGGGGGGGATTGTGAAGTCCACCTTCAGGGGGTCGGGCACGAGTGTGGCGCGCCAGGCCGACGGCAAGATCGTCGTCGCTGGGACGGTACCGGGTGCGGCACCCTACACCTCAGACTTTGGGCTGGCTCGCTTTAACCTCAATGGCAGTACGGATACGGGCTTCGGCATCGCTGGGTTGGTGAAAACGGACTTCGGTAATTACGATCAAGCCAACGGCATGGCGATCCTCCCCGATCAAAAGATCGTGGTTGCTGGTGTACCCGGCCTAGCTCGCTACACCCCGGCGGGGAACCTCGACCCCACATTCGGCGTGGGCGGCAAAATCACGTCGGAGCTTGCGGTGTATGCGCTGCTCGTCCAGGCCGATAACAAACTCGTGTCTGGCGGCGCGATTGGCGCTAGTGACGGAAGCTCTGGTACGGATTTCGGCCTGGAACGCTACCTCAATAGCGCAGGGCCTGGGCCGACTGTCACTCCGACCAGCGGGACCAGCGCATCGCCCACCCCAACCGCCACCGCCACGGCCTGCCCGCTGGGCTTCAACGATGTCCTGCCCGGCAGCACGTTCTACGACGCGATCCGCTGCCTGGCTTGCCGTGGTATTATCGGGGGCTACCCCTGTAGTGGCCCCGGCGAGCCGTGCCCCGGCTCCTACTTCCGCCCCAACAACAACGTCACCCGCGGCCAGGTCAGCAAGATCGTCGCCGAGTCCGCCGGCTTCAACGATGTCGTGCCGTCCACCCAGCAGACCTTCGAGGATGTCGCGCCGGGCAGCACCTTCCACCTGTGGATCGAGCGGCTGGGCACACGCGGGATCCTCGGCGGCTATCCCTGCGGGGGGCCGTTCGAGCCATGTGTTGCCCCGACCAACCGCCCCTACTTCCGCCCCAACAACCCCGTCACCCGCGGCCAGGTCAGCAAGATCGTCGCCAGCGCGGCGGGCTGGACCGAAACCCCCACTGGCCAGACCTTTGCCGACGTGCCGCCGGGTAGCACCTTCTATCTCTATGTGGAGCGGGTCGCGGTACGCGGTATTATCGGCGGCTACCCCTGCGGCGGGGCTGAAGAGCCGTGCCTGCCGCCGGCGAATCGCCCCTACTTCCGCCCGAACAACCCGGCCACACGGGGCCAGATCAGCAAGATCGCCGCGAACGCCTTCTTCCCCAACTGCCAGACCCCCGCCGACCGGTAGGCAGACGAGAGGCCACCCCTCGTCAGGGATGGCCTCTTTTCGTGCGGCGTTGCTTATGTCAGCGGCCAGCCACGGGCCTGCCAGGCCAGGTTGTCGTGAACCGCTACGTCAACCCGCGCCGCAACCAGCCCCCGGCCCACTCGTTCATCTCTCAGAACCCCGTTGTATGTCCGGCGTGACCTTCGTGTTAACCCACCAGGAGCCCTCACCCATGAAACTCATCGCCTTCATCGCCCTGCTGACTACCCTCGTCAATCCATCCGCCGCCCTCCAACATCCGCAATGGCTGGATACCGGCCTCGACCGCGACCAGAGTTACAGTTACAATGTCCAATTGGATCCTGACCGCCCCCACACGCTGCGTTACACGCCGCAGGCCGGGCAGGTGCCGGGCCAGCCAGTGGCCTATGACTGGCTGAGCCACCAGCCCGTCTCCTTGCTAACCACCTCCGGCGCGCACCCCATCACCCACGCTGCCGCCGACGGCACCCGTCGCGTCTACTCCTTTGCCTCTTCCTACCCCGGCACCCGCCCCGCCCCCCTCTGGACCAGCCCCGACCACGGGGCCACCTGGCAGCAAATCGGCACCCCGTTTGGCGATAGCGTCGTCAGCCTGGCCGTCAGCGCCGCCGATGCCCGTGCCATCTACGTCGCCACTCGCGACCCCGACTCTGTCCCCAGCGGCGAGGTGCAATACAACATTTATTACAGCCCTGACGCCGGGGCCACTTGGGACCATCGCCACACCGAAAATATCCGTGGCAACGGCACCCTCGACTCGCCCAGCCTTGGCGTCACTACCCTGCCCGGCCTCAGCATCCCGGTCAACCTCGTCATCCTCGAGACCTACCGCGGCGAGCGAGATTCCGTCATCGAACTGGCCCTCTCCGGCGATGGTGCCCGCACCTTCCACCCCGCTGGCTCTATCAACTATTACCCGTTGGTGCTGACCAGCTTCGTCTATACCGCTGTCGGCATCCTCCGCCAGACCATTCAGTCGTTCGCTCCCCCCCCCGGCGCGCGGGGCCGCCGCGGGGCCCGCCGGCCGGGCACGGCCGCCGTCCGCCGGGGGCGCGGCAGCGGCGGGGGCCCGGCGGGGGTCGGGGGGGCCCGTCCCC
>JBBSEL010000021.1:0-13369 GCA_038239755.1 Chloroflexia bacterium
ATGCTCTCGCGGAACATGTAGATGATGCCCCAGAGGGTGATCGGGAAGTAGAGCGCCGCATGAAGGACCAGCACATAGCTGAGCGCCTGCGATTGATCGCGGCTGAACAGCCCGACCAGCACGATCTTCGCTGCCGCCTCGAATACCCCGATATAGCCCGGCGTGCTGGGCACCAACGTGCTCAGGTTCGCTACCCCGGCGGTGATCATATAGGCGACGAAGGGCAGCCCCAGGTTAAAGCCGTATTCTCCGAGCAGCCAGTACATGGTCGCTTCCAGCAGCCAGGCCAGGATCGACGTGCCGAGCACCCCGACGATGGCGCGGCCACTGCGCAGCGCTTGCAGCCCGGCAATAAACGAGGCCGAGACTTTGTGCGCTCTGCGGTGGATGCTCTCTGGCACCACGGCTCCCAGCGGCCCCTGGCCCAGCAAGAGGTCGATCAGCCGGGTGATGCGAGTGGGGGAGGTTGCCAGGAAGATGAAGACGGCGAAGCCGATGAAAAAGAGGATACTCCCGATCCGCAGCAAGTTGTCCAGTTCGGGGTCCAGGCGGATGAACAGGGCGGCGAAGGCGATAAAGCCGACCATCGTGATCCCGTCGAAAATGCGTTCGACGACGATGGTGCCCAGCGTGGCGCTTTTCGATACCTTCTCGCGGCGGTCCAGCACGAAGGCCCGCACCACTTCACCGAGCCGGGCGGGCAGCACGTCGTTCGCCATGTAGCCGATGACGACGACCTCGAACAGCCGCAGCCAGTTGGAGCGCGGCAGGATCGGGCGCAAGAGGATCTGCCAGCGGAACGTTCGCACGGCGACCCCGGTAAAGTAAAAGAGGAGCGCGGGCAGCAGGGCGAGGTAGTTCGCCTGCTGTAACGCCCCCCAGACTTTATCCAGGGGTTGCCCCCGGAAGACCAGCACCAGGAAAAAGAGGCTGACGATCAGGCCCAGCCAGAACTTTTTGTCACGCAGCATCGGTTGATTGCGGAGTGCGGAGTGCGGAATGCGGATTGGAGCTGGCAGCGTTGCCTACTCCCCAATCCCCAATCCCCAATCCAAAACCCGTTGCTCCTTATACGCAGGATTATTTCAGGATCTCGGCCTGATAGTGCCGGGCAAGCACATTTGCCAGGCGCTTGGAGAATAGCTTGGAGCGGCGCAGGCCCCATTTGTGGAACAGGTAACGCCGGGCCACGTTGAGCGTCGCCAGCCCATAGACGACACTGCGGCGGAAGTTGACCGACGAGGCTTCGGGGAAGTAGCGGGTCGCCACGGGGACCTCTTTGATCCGGAAGCCGAACGCGACCGCCTGGGAGATCACTTCGCTGTCGAAGACGAAATCGTCCGAATTGATCAAGAACGGGATTGTCTGGAGCAGGCGGCGGCTGTAGGCGCGGAAGCCGGTGTGGGCTTCCGACAGGTGGGTGCCGAAGGCGCGGTTCTCGCACATGGTCAGGAAGCGGTTGCTGACATACTTCCAGATCGGCATTCCGCCCTTCAGCGTGGCCTCACGCCCGCCCAGCAGCCGCGACCCCAGGACCATGTCGGCCTGCCCGCGCAGGATCGGCGCGACCATGTCGGGCACTTTGGTGGCGTCATACTGGTTGTCGGGGTGGAGCATGACCACCACGTCGGCCCCGTCTTTGAGCGCCTCCAGGTAACAGGTCTTCTGGTTGCCGCCGTAGCCCCGGTTCTGCACATGGACGATACACTTGAGGCCGAGCTTCTGCGCGACCTCTACGGTATCATCCGAGCTGACATCGTCTACCAGGATCACCTCGTAGACTTTGTCCTTATCCAGATCGCCGTAGGTCTTTTCCAGCGTGCGCGCCGCGTTATAGGCTGGCATGACGACGATGATGCGAGGGTTGGTGGGGACCTTCCGGTTCGACGCATTGGGGCGCGTCGCCGGGGCGGTGGGGGTGGTCATAACAGCCTCCTGGTCTGACACAGTGGGTTTCACTCCTCCAAATCCTGATTACGGCTCCAGCCCGATGGTGGAGGTGGGGAAGACTTCGATGCGCCCGTTGTCGCTGTCCATCACATACAGGCGGCCATCGGGACCGGCGGCCACGCCGGTCGGCTCGCTGAACTGGCCGGGATCCTGCCCGGCCTGGCCGCGCACATCGCTGCGCCCGGTGGCCGGGTCGATCACCGCGACCGTGTTGCGGTCAGGGTTGGTCAAGTATAACATATCCTGCAATAGATTAAGGTTGGCCGCGCCCAGATTGCCGCCCACCTGCACCGGCCAGGACTTCTGGATGGTCCCGGCAGGGTCGAGCATGACGATCCGGTTGCGCAGGTCGGCCACGTAGATCTTGCCTGCCTTGTCCACAGCCACGTCCACCGGCTGCTCAAACTTGGTGCTGGCATCGTCCCCGCCGTTGAACTGCGCCTTGAGTTCGCCTGCCGCGTTGTACTTGACGACCCGCCCCGCGCAGGTATCGGCCACATAGATCATGCCGTCGGGGCCAACGGTAAAGCCTGCCGGGCTACAGAACCCGTCGGCCAGCACCCGCTGGAACTTGCCATCGAGGCTGAAGACCTGCACCCGCGAGGGGGCCGACGACTCCAGCACATAGAGCAGGTTGTCGGGGCCGACGGCCACGTCTTCGGGACTGCCAAACTGGCCGGGGTCGGTGCCTTCGCTGCCGATGGTCCGCACCAGCTTGCCGTCTTTGTCGAACACGCTGACGCGGTGGTTGCCGGTGTCGGCCACGTAGATGTTGCCGTCTTTGTCGAGGGCGATGCCCCGCGCCGCTTTCACATCACTGTGGATATTGATCACCTTGTCCGGCGTGGCGACCTTGGGCTTGTTGCCCAGTTGCAGTTCCACGTTCACGTTGCCGGGGTCGCTGATCGTGCCGGGCAGCCATGCGCCCGCGTCGGTGTGGAGCACGGTGGGGCCGAGCATCTGCCGGTCTCCGCCCGGCGGGGTCCAGAACGCTTCCAGGTAGCCGACGCCGCCGCTGTAGGCAAAGTGCAGGTCGTAGCGGTGCGGCCCGGCGGTCAGGGTAACCTGGCCCGGTGCGTTGCGCGGTCCGCCCCCGTTTTGCCGGTTGTTGACCACCAGATTCCCGTCGATATAGACCACGCTATCGCCGGTGGAATAGACATCGAACCCGTAATCGCCGTCTTGCGGCACCTGAAGCGTGCCGGTCCAGGCTCCGGTCGTGATCCCGCCGGTGCCCATTGCCGAGGGGAAGTCGCGGAAGCCCAGGAAGCCGTCTACACGGCGCAGGAACGGCGGCGGCGCGGGCGCAGGCGGCGGGTCGGGCAGGTCGAAGGCCATCGGGTCGCCCCCGCCGAGCGCCTGGATGCGGCCTACCAGCCCCTTGCCCACGTTGCCCCACAACACCTGGGGCGGCACCACGCCATAGCCCGCGCCGCCCGTCGCCCACTCCAGGTGGATCTGGGCGTTGGCGTCGGGCATCTGCCCTTCCAGCCGCACATCATGCACCCCACGGGCCAGGATCACTTCGCCTTCTAGCTGCGTGGCCGAGGTGGTGGTAGACATGACGATGACGTTGTCAATGGTCAGCTTGGACGTGGCCGGGCTGCTCAGGCGGAAGCGGTATTTGCCATAGGCCGGGGCGACCAGGCCGCCCGTCCAACTCGCCGTCGCCGGATAGCTGAGGTCCGGCGGCGGCGGACGGTCGCTGCCGATGGTCTTTTCCTGGCGTTGGATCGCCGGGCCGGTCGCCGGGGTATAGGTCGCCACCATGAACCGCTGGGCGTTGATCTGCTCTTTCGTCACCCGGTAGGAGGTGAACAGGTAGTTCCCTTTGCCGTCGGCGCTGTAGTTGAACGGCGCTTGCACCCCTTCGGGGTAATAGGCTTTGATGATCGGCAGGTACTGCTTGTTCAGTTCCCAGACCTCAAAGACCACATCCTGGTCGCCGTTGTTGATGATCGGCAACTCCTGGCTGGGGTTGACCATGTCGATCCCGTCGGTGCCGTGGTTCAAGAAGCGGTTGTCGCCGTGCCCCCAATAGATCAGGTGCATCCCCAACTCATAATACTTAGGCGTCGGGCGACCCTCGGCGGTGACAATGCTGCTCATCTGGCGCACGAAATAGGCCTGGCCGGTAACTTCGGTGAACGGCCAGTTGACCAGATAGCGGAAGTAATAATCGCTGTAGTTCTGGCCGAACAGCCAGAGGAGGATGCTCACCACCACCACGCCGCTGGCAACCTGCCCCACCCGGCGCATCTGGGGTCGCCAATCCCACTGGCCCAGCACGGCGATAAATTCCCCACTGATCTTGCCCAGGGGGAGGGCGGCGAAGACGGCCAGCGTGGGGATGATCCCGACCAGCCGGGCCATGTAGGGTGCGTCGATGGTCAGCACGCCGCCGATCAGCACGGTGGACCAGAACCACATCGACAGGACGGCCATGCGCGTGTCGCGCCAGCGCCAGAGCGCCCAGGCGATGCCCAGGATGATCAGTGCCGCCTCAATCGGCTTCGCCACCGGCTCCTGGGTGAAGGTGTAGACCGAACTGGCATCGAAGCGATAGGTCAGGATCGAGAGGCTGGTGGTTGTCTGATCCCACAGCACCCGGATCCAGAAGCCGTCATCGCTGAGCTTGATGCTGCTCGGCGTTTGCTCAAAGACGACCGGCGAGAAGGGGTAGACATCGTCGGGGCGGGGCGCACGCAGCCCGATATAGAGCGGCGTGTGGGTGGCGTCGGGGTACTGGGCGGCCATACGTTCGGGGTTGTTGAAAATCAACTTATCCCCTGAGCGCCCGTTCCACTCGGCCTGGTGATCGATGAAGTAGATCAACCAGGGCGAGACCATGCACAGGCAGGCGATCAGGCAGATAATAATCTGGCGGCTGTAATGGGTGATCCCGCGCAACTGGGCGCTGACCGCCTGCGATAGCGCCTGGGTGCGGCTCACGCCGGGTAGCCGCCCGCGCATCGCCCGGTATACTCCGGGCAGGCGCACCACGGGCATGAGCAAGAACAGGTAGGCAAAGACGGCGATCACCAGAATCGGGGTGAGCCGCCCGCCCAGGTAGAAATAGAGGCTGAGCATGAAGGCATACCCGGCCAGGATGAACTCGATGGTCCGCATGTTCCGCAGCCCACGGAAGAGGAAGAAGAAGCCGAAGACGAGCAGGCTAGGCGTGGTGATGTTGCTGAATTCCTGGCGGCTGAAGTGGATCGCCACGTCGGAAATCGCCAGGAAGGCGGTAGCGATCATCGCCGTCCGCACCCCGAACCACTGCCGCACCAGCGGGTAGAACGGCAGGATCATCAGCACCCCGGCCAGGGTGGCGAACATCCGCAGCCCGCCCATGCCGGTGCCGAACACCTTCATCGTCAGGGCGATGCCCCAGTAATAGAAGTTCGGTTGGCTGAACCAGCCGGTGAGGAACGGGGACACGGGATGCCCCTCGATGATGCTGATCGCATCCATGCCCGCCTCGCCCTCGTCGCCGTGCATCCCGGTGGTCCAGTCGTCCAGCCGGTAGAGCCGCAGGGCAAAAGCGATAACAAACAGGGCCAGGAAGATCGTCCATTCGACGCGGGGCGAGGGTCGCCAGTCGGTGCGGCGTTCCACATCGTCGGCCCGCTTGGTATCGATGTCGCGGGTCACCTGGCGGTGTTCGCCCACAAAGGCGAGGAGCAAGAGGATCAGGCTGAGCACCCAGCCCACGCCGCCGACCGTGGAGTAATAATCGCTGCGTAGCTGGTTGGCGCTATAGAGGTTCAGTGCCAGGGCGAGGAAGGCGACCAGATAGCGCCAGCGGTCACCCAGCCGGGCGGCCAGGGCGCGGGGCACCACCACCGGGAGCGCCAGCCGGGGACGACGGCGGATGACTGGCGGCGCGACCACCCGCACCGGCAACGTGCCTGCGGCGGCGCGGCGGGGGATCGGCTGGGTCAGGAACGTCTGGTTGCGATAGGTGCCTAGCCAGCCGATGATCATCAAGAAGATCGCCGCCGCGTACCAGTGGATCGACGGCAAAATCTGCCGACCCTCCACGATCAGCCGTTGGGCGAACAGCGCGGTGGCGATGGCGATGCCGCCGACCCACAACCCGCGCCCGCGCCAGAGCCAAAACCGGCCTATCCCGGCGAACGGCCCCGGCGTGGGGGTGGCGGTGGCCTCGGCGAGCGGCACGGTCGGCGGGAGGGGGTCGGCGGCCAGCCGGGCACGATAGCGGCGCTGGCGCTCCTCGATCTCGCGGGTGTCCACCCGGATCAGGACAGGCGCGGGGGCGACCACGGGGGGCGCTTCTATAACAGCAGGTAGTGTGGCGACCAGGCTGGCCCCGTTCTCCTGCGCCGGGGGAAGGGCTTCGCCGCCGTCATAGCTCCCATTGCCGGGCACGCTGCGGCCCTCGGCAGGGATGCTGTCGGCGGGCGGGAGGCCCGGATCGGGGAGCGGGGGTGGCAGCGGCGCGGGGCGAGTCAGCAGCACCCGGCGCACGGCGCGCCTCGGAGAGGGGATGCCCGGTGCGACCGGCGCGATCTCGTGCCCGTTCTCCCCACTCGGCTCCCAGGCTGGCGGGGGCAGGGGGGTCACGGGTGCGGCGCCGGGGCCGTCCTCAGCGGCGAGGTCGGGACTGATCCGTGCTTCAGGCGCTGCACTGCTCTGATCATCGTGCTGGTGGGAAGGGTGGCCCTCACGAGGTGAGGCACTCGGCTCGGCCTGCCCCTCGCTACGGTCTGTGGTCGCCATCAAAACTCCGCTCTAATCCGTATGATCGCCGCCCTCTATCATACCATATTTGTTAATTTTTTGCTGGCGATGCGTGCTGAGTGCTGAGTGCTGAGTGCTGAGTGCTGAGTGCTGAGTGCTAAGTGCTGAGTTATCTACCTGTCACGCATCACGCATCACGCATCACGAACTACCAACCCCCAACCCCTATCCCCCTCGTCTCTACTTCGGCTCCAACGAACTAAACACCTGCACCCGCGCATTGTCGCTATCGACCACGTAGAGCTTGCCGTCGGGACCGGCAGCGATACCGATGGGCAGGCGGAACTGGCCGGGGGCCGTGCCTGCGCTGCCGACCAGGCGCACATCGCCGGTGGCCGGGTTCAGCACGGTCAGCCGGTTGCGGTCGGGGTCGGTCATCACCACCAGGTTCTTCCAGACCGTCAGGTGGCTACCGCCCCGCGTGGTCCCCACTTCGACCGGCCATTGCGCCACCACGTTGCCCGCCACGTCCAGCCGCACGATGCGTCCGCGCAGGTCCACGGCGTAGACCGTGCCATCAGGGGCGAGGGCTACGTCAATGGGCTGCTCCAGCCGTTGGGTGGTGCCGCTCTCGCCGCCCAGCATCGTCTGGTCTGGCTGGCCGCCGGCGGTGAAACGGGCCACCCGCCCGCCGCCGGTATCGGCCAGCCAGATCTGCCCGCTGGCCTGGACGGCGATACCGCTGGCGCTGGAGGCGGCACGCTGGATATCAAGCGTAGGGGTGCCGTCCGAGGTGAACGCCTGGATCTCACCGTTGCCCGCGTCCAGGCTGAACACATGGCCGTCAGGCAGCGCGGCCAGGTCGGCCAACAGGTTGAACTTGCCGGGCGTTGCCGCTTCGGTCGCGCCGCCCCATTGTCCGGCCAGCTTGCCATCCTGGCCCAGGCGCACGATCCGGTGGTTCGCGGTGTCGCCTATGTAGATGTTCCCCGCCGTGTCCACCGCCACGCCACGCGGCTCTTTCAGCCCGGCATCAGCCCCCAGCACGGCATCAGGAGTCAGGGGGGCGACCGCGGCGGGGGCGATGGGGGGCGGGGTGATCCCCTGGGCCGGGGGCACGGCCACTGCGCCGGGTGCCCAACTCCGCTGGGC
The DNA here is from genome assembly GCA_038239755.1 of Chloroflexia bacterium. GTDB lineage: Bacteria > Chloroflexota > Chloroflexia > QHBQ01 > JAICKM01 > JBBSAN01. Next base: position 7,807 of record JBBSEL010000021.1, read on the forward strand.
CGGGAGCAGCACCGGCCCGCCCGCGTCGGCGGGGGGCACCAGCGCCCGTTCGCCGCCTGGTGGGGTCCAGAACCATTCCATCCGCGCCGGGCCGCCCTGCCAGCCGTAGCGCACCTCGACCGGGTGCGCGCCCGCGTTCAGGGCCACCGCGCCGTTGGCCGGGGCCGGGCCACCGTTGGCGGGGTTATTGACCACCACCTGCCCGTCGATCAGCACGACGCTCGGCCCGTTGGACGAGGTCTCGAAGCTATATGTGCCGCTCGTGTGGATCTGGAGCGTGCCGCGCCAGCGCACCAGCCAACCCGCTTGCTTGAGGCTCACCGTCGCCTCGCGGAAGCCCAGCGCCGGGTCGCTGCGCCGCATCAACGGTTGTTGGCCGGTGTCGGCCAGGGTGCCGTTGATCGGGGTGGTCAGTGGCGGCAACACGTCGCCGCTCAACCCACCGGTCGGCCCGTTGTAGAGATAGTTCGCGCTGATCGGGCTGGGGCTGTCGCCCCCGCTGGCCCAACTCACCCCCAGGCGGGTCGCCGCGTCGGGCAGCGTGCCGCTCAGGCGCACATCGTGCATCCCTTTCGCCAGCACCACTTCCATCCGCCGCTCATTCGCGCTGCCGGGCAGGGGGGTCGGGCCGCCGTTGGGCACGGCCTGGCCGTCGATTTCCAGCTTGGCGTCTGCCGGTCCGCGCAGGGTAAAGATATAGCTGCCGTAGCCCGGCGCGACCAGCCCGCCCGTCCAACTCGCCTGGACGGGATAGGTCAGCCCCGGCGGTGCCGCCCAGGGCGGCTGGCCCGCCGCCCGCTCCATCCCCAGCCCCGGCTCGTCGCGGGTTAATCCGGTCCCTCCGGCCAGGTCGTAGCGGGCGTGGACGGTCTGGAACCCGGCGATCTGATCGCGGGTCAACTTGTAGTTGATAAACGAGGTCGAGCCGTCGCTGCCCAGGATCGGGGCCTCGGTCCCACCGGGGTAGAACAGCCGGATCAGCGGGAGATACTGGGTGTTGTTGCCGTAGACGATGAAGGCCACGCCCTTGTTGTTGTTGTCGGTGACCGGGAGCGCATCCACCGGCACGGCCAGATCCTCGCCCTCGATCCCCTTTGCCGCGAACCGGGTGCTGCCGTAGCTGAAGAAGATGTCGTAATCGCCCACGCCCAGCTCGTAGGCTTTATATTCTTGCCCCAACGCCTGGGCGTAGCGTGCCTGCACGGTCGCCGCGCAATAGGTACACATCCCCCCGTAGTGGAGGAAGTATTCGCGGTAGCTGTCGCCGCCGAAGAAGATCAGCAGTGCCACCAGCGGCACGGTGGACCAGCGCCGGGCCAGCCGCACGCTCAACGGCCACGCCGCCGCCGCCACCCGGTCGAGCATGGCGGCGGGAAAGAGCATGATCACCGGCCAGGCCCCGGTCAGCCGTTGCACGCTGGGGGTGTCCATCGTCAGCGCCGCGCCCAGCATCCCCCCCCAGAACCAGATGCTTGCCAGGGCGAACCGCCCGTCGAAGATTTTCCACCCGGCATAGGCCAGCCCCAGCAGGGCCAGCGCCGCCCACAGGGGAGCCAGCATGGAGCCGCGATGTTCGGTGATCTGGTAGAACGGGGTGGGGTCGCCGGTGATGTAGATCACTTCGGTAGTCACCCGCATCTGCTGGAGGATGACTTGCCCCCAGCCGACCGGGTTGCTCAGCACCTGCTGCACCAGCGATTGCCCCGGCGCGGGCGGGGTGTAGGGGATGCCGTACTTGGCGAACGCCTGCACCTGGTTTTGCGGCGAGAAGATCGAGGTTTCTTGCGCCCGCCCGGTGAAGCTCTGCCAGGGCGGCGTCTCTTTCATCGAGAAGAGGGCGTAGGGCAGGAAGGTTAGGCCGAAGGCCAGCCCCAGCAGGAGGAAGCCGAGGAAATAGCGGCGGAAGAAATTAATATGCCAGCGGACCAGGCAGTAGAGGCCCACCCCGGCGATCAGCGGGATGATCAGCTTGCCCGCCGCGTAGAAATAGAGGCTGAAGCCCATCAACGTGCCCGCCAGCACCCAGTCGCTCCACTTACGGTGGCGCAGGGCCAGGAACAGGTAGAAGAACCCAGCGGCCCATAAGGCCCCGGTAGGAGTGCTCTCGCCCGCCAGGCGGCTGAATTGCAGCGCCAGCGGCGACACGGCCAGCAGCGTCCCGGCGATCAGCCCGGCCCGCACGCCCCACAACAACCGGGCGATGCGATAGACGAACCAGACCGCGATGATGCCGCTGATCACCGACAGCATCCGGTCGCCGGTCATCGTGTCGCCAAACAGGCGCAGCATCCACGAGACGAGATAGAAATAGAGGTTGGGCACGCCCCACCAGCCGTAGCCGAAGATGTTGGCCGGTTGCCCGTCGTTGATGGCGCGGGCGTCCATGCCACGCTCGCCCTCGTCGCCAAAGATGCCCGGCACATATTCCAGGTTGGTCAGCCGCAGGGTCAGTGCCAGCGCCAGCAAACAGCCGACCAGCACCGCCTCCCAGCGGGGGGTCAGACGCGGCAGGCCGGGAGCAAAGAAATCGCTCTTGGGGCCGGGCAACAGCCCGCCGCCGCGCGGCCAGCCCGCCGCCCCGGCGAAGGTGAGGATCAGCGCAAAGAGCGCCCCGGCCCACAGCCAGCCGCCGCGTGGGTCGGTGATGTCCTGCTGCAAAATCGCCGCCGCGCCCGCCGCCAGCGCCAGGGTGAGGACCAGCCCGCCCGCCGTCAGCCGCCAGCCCAGCCGCGCCCGCACCGCTTCCCAGCGCGCCGGGAGCCGGGCCAGCCGGGTCCAGGGGGTGGGGACCGGGCGGATGGTCCTTGCGGTTGTAGGGGCGGCTGCCTCGGCGCCGGCAGTTCGTACGCGGCGTACCGGCAAGGCGGGGGCTATCGGCTGGGCGGTCCGCGCCCGGCGCACCGGCAGGGTCGAGGTGGCGTCTTCGGGGGGGGTCGCCGTCTCGGCTTTGCTCCGGCGGAGCCACGACAGGTCGGGATGGGTCAGCACGGCGATCAGCAGGAGGGCGGCGAGAATATAATAGCGACTGGCGAGGGTAGGATCGTTCTGCGTGACCAGGATCTGCTGGCCCATGGCAGCCAGCCCCATCGCGATCAGCCCGCCCCACCAGCCCCGCCCGGCCCACACCGCCACCACGCGCCGCCCCACGGCGGACCCGGTTCGGGCTGTGGTCTGCGGGGTGGCCTGCGCCTCACTCGTCGTGATCATCCGTATACTATCCCCTCCGTGTGCATTCGATCTCCTGTATTGTACCCGAAAGCCAGAGGGTCTGCCACTGGAAAAAGCTGACAACTTGTACATCAGTAGATGGCGGTGTCCGCAGGAAAGGCGGATGTTACCAGGGTTCTTGCCCAATCCACCCCTGTCATCCTGAGCGCAGCGAAGGATCTTGTTGGGGCTACCAGATCGCTGCCGAAACGCTCGACGCTCCCCTCGGTACCACGGACCGCCGAGCCTACCTTCGCTGCGCTCAGGATGACAGCGGGGGAGAGCTGGTCAATACCCGCTGACTAAGCAGCAGCCCTTTTGGATGCGAGGATTGGGCAAAAGAGAGGAGGTGGTCTGCCGGTCAGCAGGCCACCCTCTATACGTTAATCCGCTTAATCCGCTTCCTAATTCGTTGACAGCGGCTACGGCGTGTTGAACGTGTCGTTGAAGAGTTGCCAGCGGCTCACTTGCTGGCCGGTGGGGGTGAACTGGTAGAGGACCAGGATCTGATTGCTCGCCCCGACCCAGTACATGGTGCCGCGAGCGTAGATCTGCCGCGCCCCGGCGCCGCCCACTTCCTGGTCGGTGGCCCAGCCCAGGCGCTCACGCACCCGCGCTCCGGTGCCCTCGAACCAGACCTTGCCGAAGCCGCGCACCGGCTCGAAGCGGCCTGCGGGGGGGGTCTGGTTGTGGCCCGCCGATTGGCCTTCCACCCAGGTGTCATCGAAGCTGGCGAACGTGCCATCATCGAACAGAACCAGGATCTTCTTCGCGCCGGACGGATCGGGGTTGACATAGACCATCGTGCCATGCTCGAAGCGTTCGATGACACTCTGGATCACTGTCTCATGCTGGTCGCTGGGGCAGCCGATGTTGGCGGCCACGCCGGGCTTGTTCGCCCAGACGGTGCCGAACCCGCGCACCGGGGTGGCGGCGCAGCCGGTGGGGACGGGGGCATAGCGCCAGTCGCGGTAGTGCAGGCCGACGTTGCCCATTTCCACCTGGAACGCCGCCGGGTTGCCGGGGGTGAAGGTCAGCACGCGCCGCTCGAACGCCTGGAACAGCACCCAGGTGTCCTTGCCCGCCACGCGGATCTGCGTCCAGTATGGCTCGGTCACCGGGTAGCCCATGGCGAACACCCAGTTGACCACCGTGTCATCCTTATACGTGCCGTTCTGGTAGGTCGGCCCGCGCTGGTTGAGGAAGTCCCAGAACGCGGTGGGGATGTTGTGCCCGGTTTCTGGCACATAGATCGCCACGGTCGAACGGGCATCCTGCGGCACGCCCGCATCGACGATGCCGACGTTGCCGAAGCGGTCCAGGCTGGAGCGGATCGCCGAGCCGGGGGCGAGTTGCGGGCCGCGTGCCCCCGTGCCGCCGATATTCGCCACGTTATAGAGCGTGGCATAGGTCGGCGTGGTCGGGTTGCTGCCAGTGGTGTCGCCTGCCACCGGGATCTCGGCGGGCAGGACCGAATCATACTGGTTGTCGCCGGTCTGGATGCGCCCCGACAGCATCTCGACCACCAGCCGCCCGTTGGTCACATAGAACGGGTTGGTGCGGTCGGCGTTGGGATTGTTGATCTCCATCCGCGCCTTGTCGAAGTATTGCACCTGGCGCTGGCCGCCCGGCGACTCCTTATACGGTTCCATCTGCGCCTGGTTGGGGGTCGGCCCCCAGGTCCATGACCGCGACGCTTTGCCCTCGGCCACAGCCTTGTCGCTGTATTCCCACACTTTCTGGAACGCCGGGTCGGCAAAGGCGGGTTGGGCGGCGGCGGCCTGCGGCACCGCGCCCGTCATACTGGATACGAGCAGAGCCAGGGCGGGCAACGCCGCCGCGATCCGCTTGCGATATTGCAACATACAAAACCTCCTGATGGTAGACGATGGGTCGAGGGTTCCTCTCCCTCCGTTGGGAGACTATAGCCGGGTGGGGCTGCCCCTCTATCTCATTCAACGGTCTCGCCCCGGCCCGGTTGCATAAAAAGGCCGGGGGGGACAACCGTCCACCCCCGGCGCGACCAAAGTATAGGTGTAAGATCAAAAGTGACGAGACCAAACCTCTACCAAAAAAGAGATTTGGAGATCCGGACCTCCCGTCGAGGAAGACGGCGTTGGCTCCGCTGCCTCTGCTTATATCAACGGGGCACCCGTCCGGCGGTTGCACGGTTTCGGGCGCAATTTACAGGCAATCTTATCGAGGGCGGGGAAAGGATGAGGCCGCACTCAAGTACGAGCGCGGCCTCATCGAAAACCTAGATGACCAAAGGGGTACCAAACTTCTACTAAAAAAAGAGAGTTTGGGAGATCCGGATCCCCTGTCGAAGTAGACGGCGTTGGCTCCGCTGCTTCTG
>JBBSEL010000022.1:0-13285 GCA_038239755.1 Chloroflexia bacterium
AATAATGCCAGCGCGACCTACCAGACGTTGATCGAGCACTGGAACGGAATCCAATGGAGTATTGTGCCCAGCGCCAATGCCAACACGACCCAATACCATTTTCTGGATGCTGTAGCGGTGGTGACGGCCAACGACGTGTGGGCCGTCGGCCACTACGAAATGGGCAATATCACCGTCGGGCTGACCGAACACTGGGACGGCACGGCGTGGTCCGTCGTCGCCAGCCCCAATCCGGGCGTAAGCGGACCCGACCTCCTTGGCGTGACCGCGCTGGCCGCGAACGATGTTTGGATCGTTGGCGACACCACGACGAGCACCTCAACCCTGACCCTGACCGAACATTGGGATGGCACCAGTTGGAGCGTCGTGTCCAGCCCTAGCCCGGGCACGAGGGCGAATTACCTGCGCGGGTTGGCGGCAGTGGCCGGGGACGACGTGTGGGCCGTCGGCCACAGCTACAACGGAGTAGCCGACCAGACGCTGATCGAACACTGGGATGGCACGAGTTGGAGCGTCGTACCCAGCTCCAGCCCGGGCACCATCTATAATTTTCTGGACGCGGTAACGGCATTGGGCGCCAACGATGTCTGGGCCGTCGGCCACATCGCCAATAGCTCAACCAACGAGACGCTGATCGAACATTGGGACGGTACCAGTTGGAGCGTCGTGCCCAGTCCCAGCCCGAACAACAGCACCCTCTACGGGGTCGCGGCAGTGACCGCCACCGACGTGTGGGTCGTCGGCTACTACAACTTCCACCAGACTCTGGTCGAGCATTACACGGATCCGTGCCTGCCGACGCCGTCCCCCACACCGACGACTACGCCGACCGTGCTGGTGACCCCGACCCCCACCAGTTCGCCGACCCCGACCCCCACCCCACCGGCGGGTGGGCCAACCGCGACGCCGTGCCCGGTGGCGTTCACCGATGTACCCTCCGGCAGCACATTCTATAATTACATCCGCTGCCTGGCCTGCCGCGGGATCGTCGGGGGCTATCCCTGCGGCGGCCCCGGCGAACCCTGTCCCGGTCCCTACTTCCGCCCCAATAACAACGTGACCCGCGGCCAGACCGCCAAGATCGTCGCCAGCGCGGCGAACCTCAACGAGCCGGTGCCGTCGGCCCAGCAAACCTTCGCCGATGTGCCCCCATCGAGCACCTTTTGGCTGTGGATCGAGCGGCTGGCGGGCCGGGGGATCATCGGCGGCTATCCCTGCGGCGGCGCGTTCGAGTCGTGTGTCGCGCCCACCAATCGCCCCTACTTCCGCCCCAATAACAATGTCACCCGGGGGCAATTGTCCAAGATCGTCAGCCTCGCGGCCCATTGGACCGAGACCCCCACGGGCCAGACGTTTGAAGACGTGACCGCAGGCAACACCTTCTATCTCTACGTGGAGCGCGTCGCGGGCCGGGGGATCGTCGGCGGCTATCCCTGCGGCGGCGCAAGCGAGCCATGCGTGGCCCCGACCAATCGCCCCTACTTCCGCCCGAACAACAACGCCACGCGCGGCCAGATGTCCAAGATCGCGGCCCAAACCTTCTTCCCCAACTGTCAAACGCCTGCCCACTGAGCTGGACCAGTGGACTACAAGCAAGAGGCCATCTCACTAAAGAGGTGGCCTCCTGTCATACGTCCTCGATCAGTCGTTCCGGCGGATCTCGTTCTGAAGGCGGCGGGCGGGGCGGGCGACCGATCAGGCCGGGGTGGCCTGCAAGTGACGATTGATGGCAAGGCCCTGCGCGGCCCGATCCCGGCTGGGGCCAACCAGGGGGTCCATCTGGTCGCGGCCTATCTGCCGCAGCAGGGCTGTGTCTTGGCGGAACTCGCCGTCACGGGGAAAGCCAATGAACGGCCCGTCGCCCCGCAGTTGCTGGCCCAACTCGACTTAGCGAGGCTGATCGTCACCGGCGATGCCTTATTCGCCCAACGCAACTTGAGTGCCCAGATTGTCGCCGCTGGTGGGGACTACCTGTGGACGGCGAAGGGCAATCAGCCGACCTTGCGCGATGATATTGCCTGGCTGTTCGCGCCATTACGCGTCGGCGAACAGGCCAGTGATTACGATTGGCGCACTGCTCCGGCAGTGATGAAGGAGCAGGGGCGGCTGGAAGAACGCGAAATCGTGGTCAGTGGGGCGCGGGTCGGCTACAGGGAGTGGCCGGGGTTAGCGCAGGTATTCCAGTTGACCGTGGGGCGCACGGATGGGCAGGCCCAGATCACCGAGGGGGTGCGCGATGGGGTGACCCGCTTAAGCGCCTAGGCCGTGTCGCCCCAGCGGTTGCTGGAGTTAACCCGCAGCCACTGGGGGATTGAAATAGTCCAATCGCAAATGACAAAAGCGGATGTGTTCGCTGGCGGGGCGGTCGGGATCACGTACACGCTCCCCATAATGTTGCCACGATGGGGAGTCTGCGTTAGCGGGCGGGGACCGCCCTGGCGGACTAATCCGGAACACGATCCGCACCTGCTCCCGCTCAATTTCCACCCGCTTGACCAGGGTCCGAATCAGCTCCCGGCGCGTATCCCAGTCAGCCTGCTCCAGCCCTTGGCGCACCTGCGTCGCAAAGCTGGTCAACCGCTCCACGATCTCCCGTAGTTCCTCCTCTTCGCAGGCCCGCTCTTGCCAGTGGACCAGTTGCTGTTCCACTTGCTGCCGGCGCTCCCGCAGCCGCCGTACCCGTGGCTCAAACTCCGGCTTGTCAATCAAGCCTTCCGCATAGCTGTCAATCAACCGCGCGACCCCTTGGCTGAGTTTGCCCAGCTGCCTTTCCAGCCTCATCTGTTCAGTGCTGGGCTGCGGCGGCTCTAACCGGCGCCGATATTCTTCCTCCACCCGCTCGGGTTCCGCTAACACCTGCGCGACGGCATGCCAGACCACCTGATCCAACTGGTCCATGCGCACCGTTTTGTTCCCGCACACGCGAGCGCCTCCGCCGTGCGTGGGCAGTGACCCTCCACAGCGGTAGGCGGCGGTGCGGGCCGCCGTAGTCCGGCCATGATAAGCATACCCGCATTCGGCACAGACCAGCAAGCCTTGCAGCAGATAGCGGCTGCCGGGCTGGCGGATGCGGGCCCGCTGCCGGTTTTCGTCCAACTGCTGCTGGGCCGCAGCAAAGAGCGCCTCCTCGACCAAGGCGGGTACAGGAATGCTGATCCACTCCTCCGCGGGGACACGCTGCAGGGCATAGCCGCGTTTAGACTGCGCTGGACGTCCCCGGGGGGGACGCAGGCGCGGTTGCACGGGCCCGCCCCGCCGACGGCGCCCAAAGGCCGCCCGGCCGATGTAGGCCGGGTTGTGCAACAGTTCCCAGAGGGTCTTCGGATCCCAGACGGGTCGGCCGGTGCGGGTGGCGATCCCGGCGGCCTGCAAGCGCCGCCGCACGTCATGGAGGGTGGCGCGTTCCTGGCCGACCCAGATAAAGACTTGGCGCACGACAGGGGCTTCCGCGTCGTTGATCTCATAGCGCGCCTCGCCCGCCCCCGCCTGCGCCGCGACATAGCGATAGCCGTAGGGCGCGTGGCCCAAGACGCTGACTTTCCCGGCTTGGGCGGCGTAACGCTTGCCACGGCGGCTGCGCTCCAGGAACTTGGCGCGTTCATATTCGGCAATGACCCCTTGGACCTGGACCAGCAACTGATCTTCGGGGGTCCGGCCAAAGGCGTGATTGAGAAAAATCACCTCAACACCAGCGTGGGTGAGTTCGTCCAGCAGCAGCACTTGGTGGGCATAGTTGCGGGCCAAGCGATCGGGACAATGGACATAGAGCCGCTCGATCTGGCGGGCGGCGGCGGCATCGCGCAGGCGTTCCAAGGCGGGGCGCAGCAGCGTTGCCCCACTATAACCCTCATCGAGGAACGCCAGGGCCGTCAGCAGGTCCCCACCATCAGCCTGGATCTGGACCTGCAACGCGGCGATTTGGCTGGCAATCGTGTTGGCCTCGGCCTGTTGATCAGACGATACCCGGGCGTAGAGTGCTATTTGCAAGGGATTCATGGGGGGCTTCCCTCTGTTCAGTGAACGTGGGCGGGGCGGGCGCTGGGGGGCACGACTCGGTCAGGTGGCGCGGCAGCGGTAGGAGCAAGCGATAGGCGTCTTGCAGGCAAGCAGGCGCCAAGCGGGTGGGCTCAAACAGCACCGTGACTGCCACCGGCTGAAGGTGGTGTTGAGTATTCATGGGACCTTCCTGGACCCTGCGCCGATTGGCGAGCAAGTAAAAGAGGTCAGGCGGGCTCGCCCACACCGCCAGCCGGGAGACAAAGCTGCACACGCAGGATCTCCTTCACATATTCCCACTCTGCCACTTTTTTGGCAATATTATGGGGAGCGTGTACCGGATCTCGACCTCCTCGCCCGTCACCACGACGATAGCGCCTGCCGCCCGTCAGGCGAAACCGCGACGCCGTACACCGCTTTGGTATGCCCCAGGAGTGTGCGACGCAGTCGCCGGGTGCCGAAGTTCCATACCTTCACTGTCCCATCCTGCGCGGCAGTCAGGATCCACTGGCCGTCAGGCGTAACCGCCAGCGCATGGACTCTTCCTTGCCGGGTGATGCGGCGTCATCACCCACAGTGGTGAGGGATCGGGTGACGGTCGAGTTCCCAATGAGACAAGCGGCCATAAGGCCGCTTGTCCCCGCCATGCCGGGTTCCGGTGCGCTTACTCGGCGGTGGCTTGGCGGAGCTGGGGGCTTCCCTGGCCCAGGATGGGTTCCGCGGCTGGCACGCGCCGTTCCGCCCAGAGTGAGTAGCCCAGCCAGGCGATAGCTAGCCCCACCGGTATCCCCGCCCACCGCTGGATTTCGTGCGGGAACAACGCCGCCAGGGGGGTCAGCGCGGACGCAACGGCCAGCAGCCCAGCCGCCCAGCGGGACAGGATGCCTGCGCGGAGCGTCGCGAGGCCAAACAGCAGGCCGCCCAGCACATACAGGATCCCTAGTACCGCATATATCGCCGGGAGGGCACCGAGGTTAACTTCGGTGACGCGCCCGGTGATGACTCCGAAGAAGACGGCCTCCACAAACTTCGGCGACGTGGCCGCCAACGGCGGCAAGACGAAGGCTTCGACGAAGATGTACGCCAACTGGAGCGCCCAGGCGAGGCTCAGCATGAGAAAGCTGATCAGACCCAGCCAACCGGTCTCTTTCACTTGCCGGGCGTAGATCCCCCCAATGCCGAGCAGGAAAAGGAAGCACATGACCGTCTTCAACGGAGTGATGATGGCCCATGCACCGGTGGTGACGGACGCTAGCGTGTCCAGGGGATGGATTGGCTGAATGCCTGCGAAAATGACCCCGGCCACCATCGCGGCGACACCGGTCCAACGGATCAGCTTCGCGGGGGTTATCGTCATTTTGCGCTCCTTGATGGTTGCGGTCTGGGGATTGGTATTCATCGGTTTGTCTCCTTTTATTGTTGCACTCTGCTTGATCGAACGCATTCGTTCGTTGGTCGCCATGTCTGTCTCCTGTCTGACTATTTCTGGTACGGCTAGGCTTCATGAATCAACAGCCCATCTCCTTCTTCAGCCCCTGGTCTACGCCGCTGGCCTCCACGCGATGTTGAACCTCTGCCGCAACGGCCTGGCCGGGGCTGATGCGGGTGACCGAGATTAAGGGCATGGCTAAATCGCGCACTTTTCGGAGCAAGCCATGCAGCGCCGCCTGATCGACCACCGGGCCGGTTAACAGGGTGTCGCCGTTGTCTTCCAACGTCAGGGTTAGGCCCTCAAACCGGGCGGCCCCTCGAGCATCCAGGTGGCCCTGGAGGCGAATCGCATAATGCCCCGCCTCGTTCGGCTCCGCCGGTGCCGTGTCTGTTTCACTCATGCTGTGCCTCGTGCATTTCCCTCTCTATGGATGATGTTCCAGGTCGTTGCGTTCGTTCTTTCCTTCCACCAAAGCATACCAACCAAGGTGATGAGGTGGGATCATCACAGGTGATGATTGTTGTGATGATCTCCTCACCGGCAGGTTGTGAGGGACATAAAAAGCCCCGGCATAGGGTTCAACAAACCTGCCGGGGCTGGGGCTAGTTTTAGAGGGCGCGTTACAATAGATCGAGTTCCTGAGCGCGGCGGACTGCCGCCCGGCGGCTGGTCACGCCGAGCTTGCTGTAAATGTTACTGGTGTGCGTCCGCAGAGTGGGCAGGGAGACCATTAATTCGCGGGCCATTTCCGGGCCGGTCAGGTCGGTGCCCAGCCGCCGCAATACTTCCCGCTCCCGCCCACTCAGTGGCTCGAGCAATCCCTGGTTGGCGGGCGGGCGGTCCGCCGCCTGGCCCAGGGCAGCCCGTAGCTGACGGACATAGCGCGGGGCGATCCCGTGGTGTGCGGCCTCTTGCAGCAGTGCGGCCATCGGTGCGCCTTCATCCACAAAGATCCGCACGTAGCCCGCTGGCTCGGCCAACGCCAGGGCGCGTTGCAGCGGCGCGAGCGCGCCCGGCAGGTCGCCCTGGAGCTGGTGGGCTAGCGCCTGTAGCACCAGGATCTCGATGACGCTTCCTGCCCGCTCGCCTGCTTCCGCTGCCTGTCGGAGGCGCGCCAGTAGTCCCTGTGCTTCCTGCATGGCGCGATCGGTCCCGTCGCTCTGATAGTGGGCCAGCAGCACCCGAGCCAGGGTCAGGTGCTCGAACTCGCGCCGGTAGCTGAGGGCGTCCTCCACGGCCAGCCCCTGCTCTCGTGCCCAGTCGAACGCGTCGCTCACCCGCCCCTGGGTGATCCACACCCGGGCCTTCCACGCCGCGACCGGACGCACATTGGGGTAAAAGTCACTCACATAGCGGCGCTCGGCCTCGTCGAGCAGAATGAGTGCGCCGTCCAGATCGCCTTGGGCCTGGCGGAGGCGCGCCATCGCCACGCGCCAGCGATAGGGGTTCTGCGGGAACCCGGTATGCTCCCCCTGTTCCTTGCTGCGCCGCAGGTGCTGCGTGGCGGCCTCCAGATCGTTCTGCTCGCGCGCTAGCTCGCTCAGGCCCACGTACATGTCCGCCGTTCCGCGCAAGACCGGGTCGCCGTGCGCCCTCGCCAGTTGCAAGGCCTGCTCGTACGTACGCCGGGCCTCGCCCAGACGACCTTGCGTCATCCGTATATCCGCCAGGGCGATGACGCCCCCGACCGCGTCAGCGATGTTCCCGGCCTTTTGTAGACTCGCCATGCCTGCGGCAAACGCGCGGTGCGCGGCCTCGAGATCGCCGCTGGCCCAGTAGGCAAGGCCCAGCAGCCCGGCGGCTCCTCCGCGCAAAAGATGGTCGTCTTCAGATACGAGGTCGAGCACTCGCCGGGCGTAGTGTACGGTCGCTGGCCCGTCACCCCGCGCCAAGGCCTGTCCGGCCCGGAACATGGCGATCGACCCCGGCAGACGACGAAATTCTGCTACGTCCACGACGACCATCGCCGCCGCTGGGGCTGCCGGGCGCTCACGTATGCCTGCGGGCGGGTCCAGCCACCGTTCGGCGTCCCGCAAGCGGGCCTCCACGCCTTCGAGCTGGCCGCTCGCCAGTAACACCCCGGCATAGCCAACGCCGAGCACAGGCCGGACGCGGAGCAGATCGTCGGGGAGCGCCTTGATCCAGCCCAGCACCATGGCCTCCTGCCGACTCCGGCGCATGGCGGGTAGTGCCCGCTCGACCAGATCTGCGGCGCGCTCGAAATCCTCGGCGGCCAGTGCGTGACGGATCGCCTCGGAAAGCAAATCGTTCTGCTCGTACCATGCGCCGGCGCGCTGGTGCAGCGTCGCGACCTGCTCGGGCTGCTCCGCCAGCAAATGTGCATAGAGCACGTCGGCAAAGAGGTGGTGATAGCGATACCAGGCGCGCTGGTCATCCAGCGGCACGACAAAGACGTTGCCGCGCTCCAGGGCCGCCAGGCGCGCCTGGCCGCCGGGCTGGCCGGTGACGGCCTCGCACAGCGGCCCATGCAAGCGGTCGAGAATGGCGGTCTGGAGTAAGAAGTGGCGCACCGGGGCGGGCTGTCGCTGCAAGACCTCGTCCACCAGATAGTCCGCGATGTAGCGGTGGTCGCCCGCGAAGGCCCGGATGAACCCAGGGCGATCCGGATGGCCCTGGAGGGAGAGCGCGGCTAATTGCAAGCCCGCAATCCAGCCTTCGGTGCGGGTCTCCAGGGCCGCGACATCGTCCGCCGCGAGGGCGAGGCCCATCGTGTCGTTGAGAAAGCCCGCGGCTTCGGCAGGGGTGAACCGCAAGTCGCTGGCGCGCAGTTCGCATAATTGACCGCGAGCGCGGAGCCGGACCAGGGGGAGCGAGGGGTCCTCCCGCGTGGCAAGCACCAGGTGCATCTGGGGGGGCAGGTGCTCGAGCAAGAAGGTGAGCGCCGCATCAATCGGTGGGGCATCAAGCAAATGATAATCATCGAGGATGAGGACGAAAGGGTCGGGGAGCGTGGTGAGGTCATTGAGCAGGGCGGTCAGGATCACGTCGGGGGACGGGGGCTGTGGAGATTGCAGCCCCGCCAACAATCCGGGGCCAATATCCGGCGCGATGGTCTGCACCGCCGTGACGAGGTAGGTCAAGAAGCGGGTGGGGTCGTTATCGCCCTCATCCAAGGACAGCCACGCCGCCCGAACCAACGGGTCGCGCTGCGCCCAACCCGCGACCCAGGCGCTGATCAGCGTGGTCTTCCCGCAACCCGCCGGGGCCGCGATGAGGGTCAGCTTGCGGTGCAGCCCCGCGTTCAGCCGTTCGATCAGGCGGGGCCGGACGACCGCCTGCGGAGGCGGGGGCGGGATATAGAGTTTGGTCGCGAGAATGGGGCTAGCCATAACCTATTATACACCGCGATATCCCGCGACCGGGGGCTAGATGTTTATGGATCACATGAGCACGATGATGTGATCCATAAGCCTTGACGCTTTCCTGGCGCTTCCGCGCCCGCGTCGCCCGCCTGATCCAGCGCAACGGGCTGGACCACGACCAGCAAGCGCGCCTCGCCCGCACCCTCGGGGTGAGCGCCACCACCATCAGCCGGGATATCACCGCCCTGCTCGCCTTGGTCGCGCCTTGCCCCTACTATGGCTCCTATCCGCTCCCCCCCCAGCCCCCTGCTGGATTCCGATCCGGCGGCCCCCTGCGGCGAGGCCAGCCCGGCCTCGCCGCCGTGCGCGGGAGCCAGACCTACCCCCTGACCCTGGAGTTCCGCAAGCACCCGGTCGGGATCCTGCTGGATACGGTGCGGAGCATCCTGTTTGCCGGGATCGCGGCGCACCGTTATCGCTACGTCGCGCTGTCCGGCTAACTCCCAGTTCCCCCCTGTTTTGCCGCGCCCCCGCTTGCCCGCGTCAGTCGCCTGCCCCATCCCTACGGAACTGTCCCACATGCGTGACACGTACTCTAGGTACGCTACTATTACGGGTGGTAGCGTAGGTCGTCAGGCTGCTCTCATAAGGGAAGGAGGATGAGCCGCACGAAATTCTATGCGTTTCGTGCGGGGCAAGAACAATATATCACCCGTCATCACGGGCCAGGAGAAAGGAGCGTTGTACCAGCATGGATACTACCCAACAACACCGCGGAGGGCCAGGTCGGGGTATTTTCTCAGCCATTCCTCTCTTATTCTTATTTGTGGCCGCACTATGGAGCGCGGATGCGAGCAAAGCGGCGGGACCACTGGCGCTGACCAATACGGTCTCGGCCCAAGCGCCCAAGCCGCCCGGCGATGCGCCCGACTGCAATCCTGATTGGGTGGCCGTATCTAGCCCTAGCCCCGGTACGGGCTATACCGGCTCAGCGGGGTCGCCGCCGTCGCGGCGAATGATGTCTGGGCGGTGGGGTACTATGAAAGTGCGACCGTCTATCAAACCCTCATCCTGCATTGGGATGGCCTGGCCTGGACCCAAACCCCCAGCCCGAATGTTGGGACCAACCCCAATTATCTCAACGCGATCACCGTCGTCTCCGCCACGGATGTGTGGGCGGTGGGGTACTATGCCAGCGGCACGAACATGACGCCCACGCTCATTCTGCACTGGGATGGCAGCGCGTGGAGCGTGGTCCCCAGCCCCAGCGTGGCCGCGAGCTTTAACTATCTCGCGAGTGTAGACGGGGTGGCCGCGAATGATGTTTGGACGGTGGGCTACGCCGTCCAGAATAGCATCGCCCACACGCTCATTCTGCACTGGGATGGCAGCGCCTGGACCCAGACCCCCAGCCCCAATATCGGAACATCGCACAACGATCTTAATGGGCTAACCGCCGTCTCCGCCACGGATGTGGGGCGGTGGGCACCTACTATACGGGGAGCCTGTATCGAACGCTCATTCAGCACTGGGACGGCCTGGCCTGGAGCGTGACCCCCAGCCCGAATGTCGGACCCGAACCCAACAACCTCCGGGCCGTCGCCGGGGTCGCCGCGAACGACCTGTGGGCGGTCGGCTTCTACTACGTGGGCGGGTTGCGCCAAACGTACATTCTGCACTGGGACGGCCTGGCCTGGACCCAGACGCCCAGCCCCAATCCCGGCATTGATCATACGCTCCAGGGGATGGTCGCCGTCGCGGCTAATGATGTGTGGGCGGTCGGGGCGTATCAGGATAACTCGTCCGTTAACCGCACGCTCATTCTGCACTGGAATGGCAGTGTGTGGAGTACCGCGTCCAGCGCCAATGTGGTGGCGAACTCGAACTTCCTCACTGGCATAACTGCCGTCGCCGCGAACGACCTGTGGACGGTCGGCGGCTACAATAATGGGGTGGAGCAAACGCTGGTCGAACGCTACGCGCCATGTCCGGCGACCGCGACGCCCACCCCCGGCACCCCTGCCCCGACCCACACGCTGACGCCGATCCCCACCCCCACCACGATCCCCAGCAGCCCCACGCCCGTGGCGACGGAGTGTGTGCCTAGCTGGACGGTGGAAGCCAGTCCTAATGTGGGTTCATCCGACAACCAACTACGCGCCGTCGCGGCGATCGCCACCGATGATATCTGGGCGGTGGGGTACTCCGGCGATAATACGGTGGGGTTTCAGTCATTGACCATGCACTGGGATGGTCACACCTGGAGCGTGGTTCCCAGCCCGAATCCCAGCGCCTACCTCAACTTCCTCGATGGGGTCACCGCCATTGCCTCCGATGATGTTTGGGCAGTGGGTAACGAACGTTTCGCCACTTTCGAAGGGCATACGCTGATCATGCATTGGGATGGCAGCACCTGGAGTGTGATCCCCAGCCCGAATGCCGATCAGGGGATCTACAATTATCTGAACGGGGTCAGCGCCACCTCGGCCAACGATGTATGGGAGGTGGGGTTCTATGAAACGCTTTTTGATAATCTGACGCTAACCATGCATTGGGATGGCAGCGCCTGGAGCCTGGTACCGAGTCCCAACACCAATCCGACCTACAATTACCTGTATGCGGTCGAGGCTATCTCCGCCAACGATGTTTGGGCGGTGGGGTTCTTCACCACCACGGCGGATCATTCGCTCGCGCTACATTGGGATGGCAGCGCCTGGGATGTGGTGGCCGTCCCTAATATGGGTTCCGCCGACAACCACCTGTATGCGGTGAACGCGATTGCCCCTGACGACATCTGGGCGGTGGGGTTGTTCGTTGAGTACGGCGGCCCCTCCCGTCTGGAGCATAGCCTGACCACGCATTGGGATGGCAGTAACTGGAGCGTGGTCCCCAGCCCGGATGTGGGTACCCAAACGAACACGCTGAATGGGGTGGCCGCCCTCGCCACCGATGATGTTTGGGCCGTGGGGATCTACAATAGTTCGGGGGATCGTAGCCTGACCGAGCATTGGGATGGCACCGCCTGGAGTGTGGTTTCCAGCCCGAACGTGGGGGGTCGCACTTGGTTACTTGGGGTCGCCGCCCTCGCCGCCGATAACGTGTGGAGTGTGGGCCCCCACGATAACCTCTACCGGACGCTGACGGAACACTACCGCAGTCCTGTGGGGTGCCCATGCCCACTGTCACCAGCACCCCCACCGGCACGGCCACCCCAACAGCGACCGTCACCCCCCCGGTCGCCACCGGCACGGCCACCCTCACAGCGACTAGCACGCCCCCGCTGGCGACCGCCACGCCCACCGTCTGCGCTACTCGTTTACGGACGTGCCGCCCGGCAGCACCTTCTACCCCTACATCCAGTGCCTGGCCTGCCGGGGGATCGTCTCGGGTTATCCCGATGGCACGTTCCGCCCCGGCTTTGACGTGACGCGGGGGCAGGCGGCCAAGATCGTCGCCAACTCCGCCGGCTACCAGGACCCCCTCCCCTCCGGCCAGCAGACCTTCACCGATGTGCCGCCGGGCAGCACTTTCTGGGCGTATATCGAGCGCGTGGCCCTGCATGGTGCCGTCTCCGGCTACCCGTGCGGCGGGCCGGGCGAACCGTGCCCCGGTGCCTACTTCCGCCCCTACAACGCCCTGACCCGGGGGCAGCTCGCCAAGATTGATAGCGAAGTGTTCGGGTACAGCGATCCGATCCCATCCGATCGGCAGACGTTTAACGACGTGCCGCCCGGCAGCACCTTCTGGGTGTACGTCGAGCGCCTGGCCCTGCACGCTGTGATCAATGGGTATCCGTGCGGGGGCGGGGGTGAGCCGTGTCCGGGTACGTACTACCGGCCCGGCAACAACATCACGCGGGGCCAAATGGCGAAGGTGGTCGCAAACACCTTCTTCCCCCAGTGCGCGCCGCCAGGCCCGCACTAAATACCATCGCGCTACCAGCAGCCAGCCTCAACCCCTAACGGCGGACGCCCTTTGACCAACGGACCCGGCATGAGAATGCTGGGTCCGTCTACATCTGACCCGTGGGCGTGGATGGCCGGGCGGGGGTCGGTGTTGGGCGTCGCCGGGGGGTGTACCCCGCCCCGGCCAAAATGTACACCAACGCCCACCGGGCGGCGGGAGAAATGCGCTCCCACGCACACCGACAGCCGCGCATAAGGGCGATCCCGGCGCAGTGTTTGTCGCTAGTCGCCGCTGTCCAGATCCCAGAGCAGGATCGCCCCATCGTCGCCCCAGCTTGCCAGCCGGGTGCCGTCGAGACTGGAATCTTGCCCCGTAACGGGTGGATCGGCTGCTTTATATAGCAGATCGGGTGGCGAGCGCGGCGGCATCCGGGGCGCGCAACCCTTACAGCACGTAGTCCGCGCTGGGCAGGCTCACCCGGACTTCCAGCTTCGGGCCGTTGGCCTGGGGGTTGTTGACACGGGTGACATACTCGATGCGATCTGTCTGGGCCTGGGGCAACACGATCAACCCGGGTGGATAGCGACGCAGAATGGCCCCCCGCTGGGTGCTGAAGAAGGCGTTCAGG
>JBBSEL010000023.1:0-13236 GCA_038239755.1 Chloroflexia bacterium
ATCACCGCGCCGTCACGCAGGTAGATCGAGACGTACTGGTAGCCGAAGCTGCTGACCAGCCCCTCCACCACCGTTTGCGCGATGGTCGGCACGTCGTGGCTCCCGGCGATGACCAGGGCCAGCCGCTGGATCACGGCCAGTTCGCGCTCCTGGCGGGCGTGGGGCAACGACTCCAGCCACTGCTCGCGCCGCCGGTCGATCATGCGGTTGCTAAGGATGGTGATGATGAAATAGAGCGGGATTTCGACCACCGTCTGGGCGAGGACGGCGTTGATGTCGCCCTGGTGCTGGACCAGCAAGGGGAGGAGGCTGCCCAGCGAGGTCAGCGTCGCCAGCGCCAGCGCCCAGGGCAGGGGATAGAAAACCATCGGCACCGATAGCAGGAGGAAGTAGAAGTCGCCGAAACCGCTGGCCGGCCCGTGATACGTAATCGCGGCGGTGAGGATCGCCAGCCCGGCCACCTGGGCCACGAACAGCACGGCGGTGCGCTGCAAGCGTTGGGGCAGGACAAAGAGGATCGCACTGAGCAGGATGCCGCCCGACGCGAACGCCGCCGGGACCCAGTCGGGGCCGCGATAGATGCCCGGTCCCGGCAGGGCCACCCGCAAGAGGTATAGCCCAATCGAAGCCAGCGAGGACACCGCCATCAGCCGGGCCAGGTAGGGCGCGACGCGGGTGCTGCCCGCCTGGGGTTTGGCGGACACATCGAGGGGGGGCCGGGTGACCATCGCGGCGCGGTCGGTCGTTTTTTTGCGTCGTTGGCCTTGCGCGGGGGTGTCCACCCCGCTCGGTAAGTCGGCCAGGAGATCTGCTGCCTGCGCGGTGACATGCGCCGTGGCTGCTGAGAGATCAGGAACGGAGGTTGTGTTCGCGGGGTTCTTCGCCGTCATCTTTTCGATCCGGGTGCTCAATAGCGGCCAACAATCTAGGTGCGCGCCCGGCGCACAATATGACTAGTCGTCTGTTCTGTTGAGGCCCCAGCAGTCCTAGGTGCGCGCCCGGCGCACGGGTATATTCGCCGTTAGGCGGTCCATTTTGTCGCCGGTGGTCAAGGTGACCTCCAGCCCCTCTTTGTCAATGTCCACGTATTTAGAGATGACCGCGATGATTTCCTCGCGGATCGCGTCCATCACTTCGGGCGGGAGCTTCACCCGATCATGCACCAGCACCAGTTCGAGCCGGTGCTTGGCGACTGTGCCGCTGGGTTCAGGCGCGGTGCCGGTCAGGCGGCCCCACAGGTTGGTCAAGAAGTCCATGTTTGGCCCCTTTACCGGCGTCCGCCACGCCCGCTCATGCGCCGCATCAGCCGGTCCATCCAGCTGCCCTCGTTGTCGAGGCTGAGGAACGGCACATCTTCCCCGATCAGCCGCTGGGCGATGTTGCTGTAGGCTTGCCCGGCCCGCGACTGGCGGTCCAACACTGCGGCCTCGCCCCGGTTGGTCGAGATGACCACCGTCTCGTCGTCGGGCACGATGCCGAGCAGGTCCACCCGCAGCACATCGATCACGTCGTCCTGGCTGAGCATTTCTTTGCGCCGCACCAGTTCGGGGCGGATGCGGTTGATGATCAGCCGGGGTGGCGGTAGCTGGGCGGCTTCGATCAGGCCGATCACCCGGTCGGCATCGCGCACCGCCGATACTTCGGGCGTGGTCACGATCACCGCCTGGTCGGCCCCGGCGATGGCGTTCTTGAAGCCCTGCTCGATCCCTGCTGGACAGTCGATGAGGACAAAATCAAACTCGGCTTTGAGGTGGTCACACAGTAGGCGCATCTGCGCCGGGTTGACCGCGCTTTTGTCGCGGGTTTGGGCCGCCGGGAGCAGGTAGAGGTCTGGGAAGCGCTTATCTTTGATCAGCGCCTGGCGGATGCGGCAGCGCCCTTCCACCACATCCACGATGTCGTAAACAATGCGATTTTCCAGCCCCATGACCACATCGAGGTTGCGTAAGCCGATGTCCGCGTCCACCACCACAACCTTCTTGCCCAGCAATGCCAGCGCCGTGCCGAGGTTCGCGGTGGTCGTGGTCTTGCCCACGCCCCCCTTGCCCGAAGTAATGGTGATGACCCGGCCTTTACGCACCGGCACCGTGGGCGGGGCCGGGATGGGGCCGGAGGCAGAGGTCAGGGCGGGGCTGCTCGCCGGTGCGGTGCCGTTATGCTGCGGCGGCCCCGATTCATTGTGCGGCGTTGTCATGCGCCCGTTCCTTTCGCTGTTGTACAGGTGTTAGGTACCAGGTAAGCTTATCCGATGTATCCGCTAAATGCAAGCGCACAACGCGGGTGGGAGGCTCCTGGTCGCGATTACAGGTTTGTCATCTTTGTGGCTGTTGCTGGTGCTGAATTCCCGCCGGGCCAATCAACGGCGGGTGCGCGGGCCGGTCCATGGCTCTACGACGATGCGTCCGTCGGTGATCCGGGCCATTTCGGGGGCCAACCCGGCGGCGATGCTGCCCGGTTCGGGGCCACGGCTGCGCGTTTCGGCAATGCGAAGCTGGGTCGGGGCGAGTTGCAGCGCGCAGATCACGGCGTCGGTGTTGCCGCCTGCGCCCGCCTGGACCAGCCCGCGCAGGCTGCCCCAGACCACCACATCGCCCCCGGCCATCACTTCGGCCCCCGGGTTCACATCGCCAATGATGCAGATATCGCCGTCGTGCTGGATGCTCTGGCCCGACCGCAGGGTGCGCCGCAAGAACAGGCCCCCGGCGGCTTCAGGCCACAGGGTTTGCCCCCCCGGCATCGGGTCTTGCTCGTCGGCCAGGACGCCGAAGTCGATCTCGTCCGCCGTGGTCAGTGCGGGCGGCGGCGGCAGATGGGGAGGTAGCCCGGCGGCAGCGGTCGCCGCAGCCACGGTGTCGCCCCGTGCGGCGAAGGAAGGGGCGCGATGGCGCACGCCATGCACGGCGGCCACCGCCCGGCTCTGGTCCGATGTGCTGACCACCGTTTCGATCTGCACCTCATAGCGCGCCAACGTTTCGCGCAGCCCCGCCCATTCCGGCTCGTCAATGATCCGCCGCCCCAGGTTCACCGTCACGGTCGCCCCACGGAAGAACTGCTCGCGGCTGTGGAGCCGTTCGCCCAGTTCCGCCATCAGGGTGCCATACTCCTCCTGATCGTCCAACAGGAGGAGCAGCCCGCCGCGTATGCCTTTGATGATTACCGCGTCGTTGTCGGTCATGTCGTTGGTTGGTGGTTGGTGATTAGTGGTTGGTGGTTGGCTTACAGCTAACCGCGCTCACGCAAAAGATAGACCCCTGACCCCCGGCCTCTTTACTTGTCCACATGGAAATAGGCTTTGAGAATATCGCGGGCTACCGGCACGGCGAAGGTGGACCCTTCCAGGGTGGAGGCTTCGCCCTTGATCAGCACGACCACGGCGATTTCGGGCTGGTCGTAGGGGGCGAAGGCGGTAAACCAGGCGTTCGCGGCTCGCACGCCGCCCAACTCCGGCAGCGGTTCGCCAAACTCGGCGGTGCCCGTCTTCCCGGCGACCAGTACATCCTTCAGATTGGTCTTGGCCGCTGTGCCATGTAACCCGGCCACGGCATTACGCATCCCCAGGCGGATCAGGGTCAGGTTCTCGGCAGACACCGGCACGGTCTTCAACACATGGGGTTGGAAGCCGCGGATCACCGTGCCGCCGTCGCTGTCGATGATCTGCTGCACCACCTGGGGCTGGTAGAGCGTGCCGCCGTTGGCGACTGCCGCCGTCACGTTCGCCAGTTGCAACGGGGTGACGAGGTCGAAGCCCTGGCCGATAGCCGACTGGAGGGTGTCGCCCAAGGCCCACGTGCCGTTCTCCGGGCTGACCCGCAACTTGTAGGCCGGGTCGGGGGCGATCCCGCTGCCCTCGCCCGGCAGGTCGATGCCGGTCTTGGTGCCCAGGCCGAAGTCTTGCATATAGGTGTTCAGCCGGGCGATGCCCAGGCCGTTGAAATACTGCGGCTGCTTGTTGCCGGGTTGGTAGAAGTGCAGGAAGGTGCCGCGTTCGTCTTGCTGGCGCGGCCCGGCCACCTGATAGAAGAAGGTGTCGGCGGACTCTTCTAGCGCCTGGACGATATTGATGTTGCCGTGCCCGGCCTTCTTCCAGTCGGCATATTGGTTACGCACCTTTTCATCCCAGGTGGTGGGCACGGAGATCAGGGCGGGGCAACTGAGCAGGTCGGTGGGGGCGACGATCTTCTCTTGCAAGGCCGCCGCCGCTGTGATCAGCTTGAAGGTGGAGCCGGGGGCGAAGCTGCCACTGAGCGCGTTGTTGAACATCGGCTGCTTGTTGTTGTTGTCGTTCAGGTAGTCGAGTTGGGCCTGCGAAATGCCTTGGGCGAACCAGTTGTTGTCATAGGTCGGCAGGCTGACCATCGCCAGCACTTCCCCGGTGTTCACCTTGAGCACCACCGCCGCGCCGACCTGCACCCGTGCGCTGTCGAGGCCCTGCTGCAACGCCTGGGTCACCGAATATTGCAGCGCCGAGTCGATGGTCAGGATCAGGTTCTTGCCCGGTTGGGGGTCCGTGTGGCTCAACTCGCGCACGATGCGCTGGTTGGCGTTCACTTCCACCTGGGCCACGCCCTTTTGCCCGCGCAGCATATCTTCCATGCTGGCTTCGATCCCGGTCTGGCCGATCTTGTCGTCTTTGTCATAGACCGGGGCATCGCCGCTGTCGTCGGCAGGCACCGCCAACTGGTACTGCTCCTCGGTGATCGGCCCGTCGAAGCCCAGGATCTGCGAGAAGACCGAGCCGTCGGCGTACTCGCGCTGCGATTCGGGCACCACGCTCACACCGGGCAGGATCAGGTGGTCCTCCTCGATCTGGCGCATCTGCTCGTAGGTAATATCGCGCTGGACGATCACGGCTTTGTAGGGTTGGGTCTGGCGGGTGTAGAGGTTGTATTTCAGTTGGTTCATCACCGAGATGCCCGGCAACTCGTCGGCGTCAATCGCCGCTTGCACCTGGGCGGCGGTGGCGGCATCGAGGTCACGGCGCAAGAGGGTGTCGGCGGCGTGCGGGCCTTTGATCGCGTCATCGATCAAGGTCTGCAAGTCGCCCGCCTGCACATGCAAGATCGCCGCCAACTTGTCCACCACCGCCCCGCGCCGTTTGGCGGGCAGGCGGTCGGCAATCACGGTGACCACTGGGGAGGTGTTGAACATCTTCGCCAGGTAGTCAAACATGTCGCTGAGCCGTTGCTCACCGACCGTGCCGGTGGGCAAATCTTCGGGGGTGATCGCCACGGCATAGATCGGGCGGTTGCTGACCAGTTGGCGGCTGTTGCGGTCATAGATCACGCCCCGGATCGATTTCGTGGTCAGGGTCTTATAATGGCTCTGCTCGGCCTTGCTTTTGTACAGCCCACCCTCGATGATCTGCATCTGCCACAGGCGGCCCCCCAGGATGAGGAAGATGACGAGCAAGAAGATATTAAAGATCAGCAAAGAAGATCGGCGCATCGCTTAGACCCTTTTCCCTTGTTCCCCGGCTCGGTTCCGGTTCCGGTTCGGCTCCGGTTATTGTACGCGCGTTTGCCATTCTTCCGGCAGCCGAGGTTGGAACCGGTCGCCCAGCCAGCCCAGCAGCGTATAGAAGAACGGGGTCAACACGGCATTGATCGCCGCAGCGGGCAGAGCCACCGCGATCAAACTCGCCCCCCAATCCAGCGGGACGCCGAGCAAGGTCCGAATTGTCATCAATAGAACGAAATAGAAGATGGTGCAGATAGCCACCATGATCAACGGCATGACGAGGTTAACGCGCAACGGAATCGCCAGCCCCAGGCTGGCTAACAGGGCGATCAGCACCAGGCACAACGCATTGGTGCCGGGCGGGGTGATCGGGGAAAACAGGTCGAACAGCAACCCGCCGCTGAATCCCCAGATGACCCCTTCGCGCACGCCCTGGAGCAGGGTGATCGCCACGACCAGCAATACCAATAAATTAGGCCGCAGGTCGGCCCCCAACGAGGGCAGCACAATCGGTAACACCTGCGCCTGGATCAGCGCCGCCAGCCCCATCAATAGCAGCCCCAGCAGTGACATTACGGCTTGCCTCGCGGGGTGGCGGTGCTGCGCGGGGTCGGCGTGGCGGTGAGCGTCGGCAGAGGGGTCACCGTGGCGGTGGGCAGCGGGGTGGGGGTCATCGTCGGCTGCGGCTGCCCCTGGCCCCCCAGGATCACCAGGACTTGATCAATGCCCCCCAGGTCGGCCAACGGGTAGGCATCGGCCTGTTGTTCCAGCAGCACATCGTTCGAGACAATGTTATAGATCTGGCCGAGGATCAGGCCCCGCGGCACCAGTTCGCGGCCTGCGGTTTTGAGCAGGTCGCCCTTGCCCAGGTTCGCGTCCTGGGAGAGGTGTTCCACGCTCAGGCGACCGCGCGGCCAGCGCCCGTTCGACACGCCATCGGTGCCGGTGCGGTCCACGTAGACGGCGATTGAGCTGTCCACGTCGGTGATCAGCAGCACTTCGGATTGGTGCGCGCCGGTGACGATGCGGATTTTGCCGATGAAATAGCCGCCCGAATCGGTGACGGCGAGGCCGGTGATGATCCCGTCTGCCGATCCCTTGTCAATGACCAGGATCTGGTTCAGGCCGGTGGGGTCGCGGCTGAGGACCACGGCCCCTTTGCCGCGCAGGTCGGGGAACTCACGCTCGAAGTTCAACTGGCGGCGCAAGTCGGCGTTCACCCGCTCCAGTTCGCGCAGGCGCGAGTTCTCGGAGGTCAGCGACTCGATGTCTTGCTTCAGTTGCACGTTCTCTTGCCGGATATCGTCGCCCCGGCGCACGGTTTCGATCCAGCCGCCGACGGTGCTCGACGCGCTGTTGACCCCGTTCTGTATTGGGGCGAGAACCACATGGATCGCATCCTGTACCGGCTGCAACTGGGGGCTTTGGCTAACCAGGATCAAGACCAGGCTGATAATGACCAACGTCACCAGCAGGGAGACGGTACGAGATGAGCTGAGGGAGCGGTCGCGGGGCTTCATAAACGCAGCGATTCTAGCCGTGGAAAACCAGAAACGGGAAATATGCCGGTGTTGCCCTCGTCACATTTCCCGTTTCCGGTGTCACACATTAGACTACGACGCGCCGGGTGGCCTGGCTGGCGCGGAGGATGCGGGAGTACTGCTCGAGTCCTTCGACAATCCGCCCGGTGCCGCGCACCACGCAGGTGAGCGGGTCGTCGGCGATATGCACTGGCATCCGGGTTTCGATCATCAGGCGGCGGTCCAGGCCCTGGAGCAGCGCCCCGCCACCGGCCAACGTGATCCCGTTCTGCATAATATCGGCCACCAGTTCGGGCGGAGACTCTTCTAACGCCTGCTTGACGACCTCGACAATCGAGGTTACCGGGCCGGAGATGGCCTCGCGCAACTCGACGCTGCTCACATCGACCGCCTTGGGCAGGCCGGTGATGATGTCGCGCCCGCGCAGGGTGACTTGCCGCTCTTCGTTGAGCGGGTAGGCCGACCCGGCGGCGATCTTGGCCGCCTCGGCCATGCGTTCCCCGATCAGCAGGTTGTGTTCGCGGCGGGCATACTGGATGACCGCTTCGTCAATTTCGTCACCCGCCGTGCGGATGCTGTAGTTGACGACGATGCCGCCCAGGCTGATCACTGCCACTTCGGTGGTGCCACCGCCGATATCGACCACCATGCTGCCGATCGGCTCCTGCACCGGCAGCCCCGCGCCAATCGCGGCGGCCATCGGTTCTTCCACCGGGTAGGCTTCGCGTGCCCCGGCGTTGATCGCGGCATCGTGCGCGGCGCGCTTCTCCACTTCGGTCACGCCAGAGGGGATGCCGATCACCACGCGGGGCTTGGGCACCATCGGTCCCTGGGTATGCACCTTGCGGATGAAGTATTTCAGCATGATCTCAACCATATCGAAGTCCGCGATCACGCCGTCTTTCAGCGGACGGATGGCAACGATGGAGCCGGGGGTCTTGCCGATCATGGCTTTCGCCTCGGCCCCCACGGCGCGTGGCTCGCGAGTCTTCTTATCAATCGCGACCACCGACGGCTCAGACACCACGATGCCTTTGCCTTTGACATAGACGAGTGTATTGGCCGTGCCCAGGTCAATCCCCAGGTCCCGGCTGAACAGGCCGAACAATGCGTTCAGGGGCCCTACCATG
The DNA here is from genome assembly GCA_038239755.1 of Chloroflexia bacterium. Classification (GTDB taxonomy): domain Bacteria; phylum Chloroflexota; class Chloroflexia; order QHBQ01; family JAICKM01; genus JBBSAN01. Next base: position 8,129 of record JBBSEL010000023.1, read on the forward strand.
CAAACAGTCTCCTCTCACCCTCTCCTGATGGGTGCGTGCTGCAAAGACGTGCGGCGCAACGAACAGCGGCACGACAGCTTTGATGCTTCTATTATAGGCGCGACCTGATCCCACAAGCCCATACCGATTGCGTCGGCGCACGCAGGCCCGCCAAGCGTGATTATAAGCCACCCACCGGGGCATGTCAAGCAGCAGCCGAGCACAACGGGCGTGTGCCCCCCCCCACAACGGCCCACCGCCTGGTGGCGGCACAGGCACCTCGATCCCAGTTATCGGGCTGATCTGACGGCGGATCGCTGTTTGTGGGCGGCGGCGCGCTTGCACATGCTGCCTAAATTTGCTATTCTGTAAAGGCTGACCCCCGCACCGGAGAGGAGCCTCCCCATGAGCCGCACAACCCAACTATACGAATTGCAGCAGGTGGATACCGCGCTAGATGACCGCGTCGCCCGCCACCATACGATCACCGCCGTTTTGAACGACACCGTTGAGGTGCAAGAGGCCCGCGCCGCCCGCGATGACGCCGCCCACGCCTTGCAAGAGGCCCAGGTCCAACTACGGATCATCAATGGTGACATCGAGGAACTGGCAAGCAAAATCGACGCCGAAGACAAGAAGCTCTTTGGTGGCACGGTGAAGAACCCGAAAGAACTGGGCAGCCTCCAGCACGAAGTCGAGAACCTGAAGAAGCGCAAGAGCGAGCGCGAAGAACGGCTGCTGGAAGCGATGGATACAGTCGAAGTGTGCCAGGCGACCCTGACGATCACCCAGGATCAATTGGCCCAGGTCGAGATGATCGCCCAGCAGCGCCAGAGCGGGATGCTCGAAGACAAGGACATGATCGAGACGCAACTGCGCGCGCTGAAGGTCCGGCGCGACAAGCTGGTGGCCGAGGTGCCCTGGGAAGATCTGGCCGTCTACGACCGGCTACGCCGTGCCAAGCGCGGGGTCGCGGTGTCTGCGGTGGTTAACGACACCTGCCAGGGCTGCCGCGTGATCGTGCCCAACAGCGTCCTCCGCCAGGTCAAGGTAAGCCAGGAGTTCGCCACCTGCCCCTCCTGCAACCGCATTCTCCACATGGCCGGGCGCGGCGAGCGGGTGATGGGGTAGGCGTGAAACGTGAAACGTGAAACGTGATGCGTGATGTATTGTTAAGTATCATTTTACCCAATACGCAATACGCAATACGCATCACGCAATCACGCATCACGCATCACGTTCTAGGGGACGCACATGGTACGAGGCATCGGCCCAATCGATCTGGCGGCGATCGCGGCGGGCAAGGCGGCAGGGGCGGGGACGCGGCTGCTGCGGCGCGGCGGGGGGACGGCGCTGCCGGGGTTGGTGGCCGAGCGGGTGTCGCCCCGGCTGTTGCGGCGCCTGGCCCGCCAGTTCCGCCAGGGCGCGCTGATCGTCACCGGCACCAACGGCAAGACCACCACCAGCCGGATGCTGGGCGCGGTGCTGGACGAGGCGGCGTGGCGGTCGATCCATAACCGCTCCGGCTCGAACCTGATGCGTGGGTTGGTCGCGACCCTGGTGCAGGCCAGCGATTTGCGCGGCGACCTCCAGGCCGATGTGGGCTTGTTCGAGGTAGACGAAGCCACCATCCCGGCGGCGCTGGCCCAGATCCAGCCCCGGCTGATCCTCATCCACAACCTCTTCCGCGATCAACTGGACCGCTACGGCGAACTGGACACGATCCACCGGAGCTGGCGGGCCGCGCTGGAACGCCTGCCCGAAAAGACCCAGGTGGTGCTGAACGCCGACGATCCCAGCGTCGCCGTGCTGGCCCGGCACACGCGGGCGCGGGTCACCACCTACGGCATCGAAGACACCCGCCACGCCCTGACCGCGCTGCCCCACGCCGCCGACGCGATCAATTGCCCCGTCTGCGGCCACCGCCTCCAGTACAACGCCGTCCTCCTCTCGCATCTCGGCCACTATCGCTGCCCCCAGTGCGGCTTCGCCCGCCCGCTGGTCGATGTGGCCGCTACCACCGTCACCCTCCACGGCACCGATTCGCTGGCGCTGGACATCCAGAGCCAGGCGGGCACCTTCCCGGTCGAAGTCGGGCTGCCCGGCTTCTACAACGCCTATAACGCGCTGGCCGCCACCGCTGCCGCCTTGGCGCTGGGCCTGCCCCCGGCCACCATCGGCACCGGCCTGGGCGAATTCCGCGCCGCCTTCGGTCGCCTGGAGCGGGTCACGGCGGGCGACAAGCGGCTGCTGTTGGCCCTGGTGAAAAACCCGGTCGGCTTCAACGAAGTCTTGCGGATGCTCTTCCCCCCCGGTGCGGAAGCGGTCGGCGGCCCCAAGCACCTGCTGATCCTGATCAACGACCTGACCGCCGACGGGCGCGACGTGTCCTGGCTGTGGGACGTGGATTTCGAGCTATTAGGCGTGCCCGGTGCCGTGGCCCGCGTGACCACCGCCGGGCTGCGCGCCGCCGACATGGCGAACCGGCTGAAATACGCCGGGGTGCCCGCCCCCAGCCTCGCCGCCATCCCCGCCCTCGCCGGGGCGCTGGATACCGCCCTGGCCCCGGTCCCCCCCGGTGGCACCCTCTACGTCCTGCCCACCTATACCGCCATGCTCGCCTTCCGCGAGTTGCTCCACACCCGCGGCTGGGTCGGGCAGTTCTGGGAGCAGTAGACCGTGAGGAGTACAGTATGCGCTTCTTGATTGGGGCTGCGATACCGCTGGGCTTACTGGTGGCCTACCTATGCCTATCGTTTCGCCTCCGGAATCCTGCCCGGAAAGTGTCCACCAACGTGCTGGTCGAAACGGGATGGCTGGCTCTATTGATCATTTGTGCCTATCATATTGTGATGGTGGCGGCGCTCTTCTGGGAACTACCCAGCGGGCTGGGACCGGATGCCGAGCGTAATCCGTTTTGGGCAGGCTTTGAACTGCCTTATGCACCGGCAGTGCAGGTTTCCCGTGCCTTGCCGTTTGGTGCTGAGTGGAGTATCGCCATTACACTGGTTGGTATGTTTGGACTGTTGATGTTAGCGGGCTTAGCTGTACGTTCCTTATCGTTTGGACATCTCACTAATCAAGTCGTATTGCAGAAAGAGTGAATATGAACCTCCATATCGCCTTCCTCTATCCCGACCTGATGAACATCTACGGCGACCGGGGCAACATCATCGCCTTGCAGCGTCGGGCCGAGTGGCGCGGCATCCAAGTCGAGGTGCATTACCTGACGTTGGGCGACGAGTTGGACCCGGCCCGCGACGACTTCTATTTCTTCGGGGGCGGGCAGGATCGCCAGCAGATCGCCGTAGCGCACGACTTGCAGGGCCGTAAGGGCGCACAGGTGAAAGAGGCGGTGGAAGGCGGCGCGGTGATGCTCAGCATTTGCGGCGGCTACCAGTTGCTCGGCCATTATTATCGCCCCGGCGACGGCGTGGACCTGCCCGGCATCGGCCTGTTCGACCTGCGGACCGAGGCGGGGCCGAAGCGCTTTATCGGCAACACGGTCGTCGAGACCGATTTCGTCGGGCAACTGGTCGGCTTTGAGAACCACAGCGGGTTGACCTACCTGGGTCCGGGCCTCCAACCGCTGGGCAAGAGCCTGGTCGGCTATGGCAACAACGGGCAGGATGGGTGGGAAGGGGCGCGCTACAAGACGGCCTACGGGTGCTATTTGCACGGCTCGCTCCTGCCCAAGAACCCTCGCTTCACCGACTATCTGCTGGCGCAGGCGTTGGCCCGCCGCCACGGCCCGGTGGTGCTGCCGCCGCTGGACGACACGCTGGAAGCGGGGGCACAGGCCAACGCCGTCGAACGCGCCCATGCCACCCGGTAGCGAGCCGGGTGCAGAGAATCAGGGTCCGCAATCCGGTTTACAGCCGCTATCAAGGAGAGGCATCGTCACACTCATGTCTACCTTTTTCTTCGCGCCGGAATGGATCACCGAGCGCGATTTGATTATCCGCAGCTACCAGCCGGGGGATGGCCCGGCGATGTCCAGCATCCTCAACGAGTCCTACGACCATCTGCACCGCTGGATGGCCTGGGCACAGCCCCACCAGACGGATGAGCAGTCGGAAGCGAACGTGCGCCGGTTTCGCGGCAACTACCTGCTAAATACCGACTTTGTGTTGAGCATCTGGCTGGACGGGCCGAATGAACCGCGCTTGGTCGGGGGCACCGGCTATCACCTGGTCCGGGGCGGCAGCCTGGACACGCGCAGCGCCGACATTGGCATGTGGATTGGCGCGCCGTTCGCCGGGCAGGGGCTGGGCACGCGGATCTTGCGCCTGCTCCTGCGCTGGGGCTTCACCGCCTGGCCCTGGGAGCGACTCACCTGGCACTGCGACACCCGCAACCTCGGCAGCGCCCGCGTGGCCGAAAAGGCCGGGCTGCACCTCGAAGGCACCCTCCGCCAGAACTGGCTCGACATTGGCGGCCAGCGCCGCGACACCCTCCTCTACTCCGTGCTCAAGTCGGAGTGGGAGAGCCAATCTTCCCCGTAGTTCGGGCTTCTTGGCGTGAAACGTGAAACGTGATGCGTGAGTTTTTAGTTGATCGTCACGCATCACGCATCAGTTGCGAGGTTTGGTGATGAGATTGCTTCGGGTCGTCATCTGTGCCCTGCTCTGCCTGCTGGGGGTGGCACTGTTCCACGCCCCGGCCCCACTCCGCGCTGACCCCGGCCTGTTCCCGCCTGTGTTCAACCTCGCCCGTGTGCCGCAGTGGCAACCGGCTTCTGTGCAGCGCATGGTTCCCGGCCTGCCTGCGTTCACGATCCATCGTGCCGCCCCAGCGAGTGGGGTGGCGTACCTGGCGGTGGGGGCCACGGTGATCAGCCCGACGGCGCGGCTGCCGCTGGCGGGCACCGGGTTCGCGCCGGGCGCGACGGTGATCATCACCGACAACGGCACCCTGGCGGTGACCCTTCCGGCGGGGGCGGATGGCTCCTTCGCCGCCTTCCTCACCACCCCAGCCACGCCCGGCTATCATGCGTTGCTGGTGGCGGATAGCAGCGGGCAAACCGCCGTGGCCGCTTACACTACAGCGCCCGGCGGCGCATCCGGGCCGTTGCTCGCCCTGGCTCCCGCGTGGGTGGGGCCGGGCAGCACCTTGCTGGCGGTGTGGGC
>JBBSEL010000024.1:0-13164 GCA_038239755.1 Chloroflexia bacterium
CATCATATTGTAAGGGTAGCAGATCCGCGCCGCAGCGTCAAGGGTTGAATTGGCGCTTGACACAACTATGCACATGCCGTAAGATTCATCCGTTACTCTTCCAATTCCTGCTTGTCATAGCTACCTATCGCTCTTGGCCGTGTTCGTTGGCAGGCGCGAGTGAACAACCGAAAGGAGTTCTGGTTTGAGCCTGGTGTTTGGGGCTTTTGGCCCAGTTGTGGTGCCCCCCACTGACCCGCTGCCGCAGGTAATCACCACAACCAATGCAACCTTCTCCGGCACGATCACCCTGTCGGCGGGGAGCGTCCCTCCTGTTGCCGTCCCCACTCCGGTGCCCCCGCTGCCGGTGGTCGGTGACCATATCTATGGCTTCTTGCACAGCGCGTTCGGCGGGGCCTGGCCGCAAAACCCGTTGATCGGCTTCCTCCTGACCCTGGTGGTCTGGTTGGGGCTGGGGCTGCTGGCCTATGTCCTTCTCTTCCAGGTGCTGCGCACCCTGGCCGGGCGGACCCGCACCGATGCCGATAACGTGATCCTGCGCACGATCCGGGTGCCGGTCTTTGCCGCCGTCCTCGCCTATGGCCTGGTCAGCGCGCTGGAAGAACTGGCCCTGCCGCGCTGGCTCGATATCGCAATCAACAACCTCTATTTTGTGGTGCTGACCGCCGCCGGGTTCTACCTGGCCTGGCAGATCGTCAAAGAGGTGGTGTTACGCTGGCTGAAGCGCCGGGCCGACGAGAGCGAGAACCGCCTCGACGATCTGCTGGTGCCGATCCTGAACACGCTCGGCCCGCTGATCTTTTTCCTCGCCGCCGTGCTGATCATCCTCCAGACGCTGGGGGTGGACCTGGGGTTGGTGGCGGTCAGCATCGGCGCGGTGGGCCTGATCTTTGGCCTCGCGTTTCAAGACTCGCTCTCCAACCTGTTCAGCGGGATCTATCTGATGATCGACCCACCGTTCCGTGAGAATGACCTGATCATCCTCTCCGACGGTAAAATCTGCGGCGTGCAGCGGGTGGGCCTGCGCATGTCGGAACTGTACGACATGAGCAACCATGCGCTGCTCTATGTGCCCAACAAAATCCTGACCGAGGCGACGATCTCGAATATCACCAAGCCGACGGTGGATCTGAAGGTATCCACGAAGGTAACCACCGACTACAAGACCGACCCCGACAAGGTGCGCATCCTGTTGCAAGACATTCTGGAAAGCCACCGCAACATCCTGGGCGACACCGACACCAAGCTGAAGGTGCTGCGCAAGCGCCTGGTTGGGACGAGCCTGCGGGCGGGCGAGGGTGGTGGCCCGTTGGACCATGCGGTGATCATCCTGGGGGCATGGGAAGCCGGGCGCGAGAGCGACCTGCCGATCCATACCCGCATGACCCGCCTGCGCAAAGAGATGAACGATCGCTTGAGCGAGGCGCAAACCGCCCTGCGCCACCTGCCGCCCGCCCGCGGGTCAGAGGCGGCGCGGGCGCGGCTGCACCGCGTGCTGGGGATCACAACGGACCACGAGGCGGATGCCGCGGCGATGGATGAGGAGCGGATGCAACAGATCCGTCAATCGCTGGAAGAAGTGGTTAAGGTCCTGCCGGCGACCACCCTGGCCCCCCTGATCGGGGCGCTGGCCGCGCTCGGGACACTGGACCACCAGGAGAGCCAGCTCGAAGCCGAGCTATATCGCCTGGAGCAAGAGCGCGAAGACCAGTTGGACCGCCTCCTGTCGGCCCTGGTGCGGGCGGGGCAGCAGGTGGCGACCACGCTCGACGCGAAGGGCCTGCCCAAGGATGCCAGCCGCGCCCGGCTGTGGACCCGCACGATGGCGGCCCAGTACGCCTATTACGAGGTGTTAGCCTCAATCGACGGGCTGGATACCGAGCTAGGTGAGTTGATCGGGTGGCTGCGCGAACTGGAGGTGGGCGGGCTGACCAAAGAGGAACGGCTGAAGATTAAGAGCCTGTTTGGGCAATGGGGCGGCGTGCGGTTGCTGGAGAAGCGCCGGGTGCCGGAACTGCGCCGCCAGATCCTGCGCTGGCTGGAATGGAAAGAACAGGGCAGCCTGCCCCAGAGCGAATACCTGCACCTGATCGAGATCTGGGATCGCAAGCTGCGCCTCCTCAGCCGCCGGTTGCGCACCGTCCACACCGGGGAGGAAGACGCCCTCGACAGCCGCCTGTCGGCGCTCCGCGACTGGATCCACAGCATCCATTTTGTAGAGCCGCTGGCCGATTGGAAGCTGCCGGGGGCCACGTTGGCCGCGTTCAGCAAAGATGGTGCCCAGTTCGATATGGCGTTTTATGTGGATGATATCAAGATGGAACACTTCAGCCGCCAGAATCGGATCATCAGTGATGTCTTGATGGATGCCGAAGAAGTGTTCAAGCGCGAAGCCATCGAGGTCTTCTAGCCGTCGGCAGCCCGGTGATGTGGCCGACCGGGCGCACGACCTTGGGTCCCCCTCTGCCTGGGCTGAACCGCTATTGCAGGTTTAGCCTGGCACCTATTTTCTATGGCGAGGTCTAAAATGCGAACAATCACTCCGGGGCAGCGGTTCCGCTACTGGTTCGATAACACCATGTCGCGCGGCACCATCTCTTTGATCGGCTGGCTGGGCCTGCTCACTGTGCTGCTGGTCCTGATTTTTACCGGCATCCAATTGGTCCTCGAAGCCGGAGGGTTCGTCCCGGCGGGCGATGGCGATACCCTGCCCACGCCGATCGATGCGTTCTGGAACAATTTTCTCCACGCCTTCGATCCGGGCGCGTTGGGCGGCGACAAAGGAGCCTGGCCCTTCATCCTCGCCATGCTGATCATCACGCTGGGGGGGATCTTTATCCTGAGTACACTGATCGGGCTGCTCTCCAGTGGCATCGAGAGCAAACTGGAAGACTTACGCAAAGGGCGTTCGTTCGTCATCGAAACCGACCATACCCTGATCCTGGGCTGGTCGGACGAGGTCTTTACGATCATCTCCGAACTGGCAACGGCGAACGCCAACCGCAAAAACCCGCGCATCGTGGTGCTGGCCGATAAGGACAAGGTGGAGATGGAGGACGAGATCCGCACCCGCGTGCCCAACACCGGCAAGACGCACATCATCTGCCGCACCGGCAGCCCGATTAACCTGGATGACCTGGCGATTGTCAACCCGCAGGGGTCGCGCTCGATCATCGTCCTCGCCCCCAGCGATGCCGATCCGGACTCGCAGGTGATCAAAACGATCCTGGCACTGACCAACAACCCCAAGCGCCGACCCGAACCGTATCACATCGTGGCCGAGATCCACGACCCCAAGAACCTGGAAGCGGCCCGGCTGGTCGGCGGCAACGAGGCGCAACTGGTGGATGTGGGCGACGTGATCTCGCGGCTTATCGCCCAAACCTGCCGCCAATCGGGCCTGTCGGTGGTCTATACCGAACTGCTGGACTTCGGCGGTGACGAGATCTATTTCCAGGAAGAACCACGCCTGGTCGGCAAAACCTTTGGCGACGCGATGTTTGCCTATGAAAAGTCGATCATCATGGGTCTGTACAGTAAAGACGGGCAAGTCAAGCTGAACCCGCCGATGGACACTCCTATTGCCGCGGGCGATCAGTTGATCGCCGTCGCGGAAGACGACGATAAGATCGTCCTCTCCGGGCTGACGGATTATGGGATCGACGCGGCGGCATTCCGCCCCCGTGTCGCCACTGCGCCTGCGCCGGAACGCACCCTGATCCTGGGGTGGAACGGGCGGGCACCCACGATCATCAACGAACTGGATAGCTACGTGGCCCCCGGCTCGACCGCCACCGTGGTGGCCGACTGGGCCGAGGCGCAGGCCGAATTGACGCAGCAATGCGCCAACCTCCAGAACATGACCGTGACCTTCCAGATGGGCGACACGACCGACCGCCGCACGCTGGACAGCCTGGAGCCGGGCACCTATCAGCATATCATCGTCCTGTGCTATAGCGAATTGCTCGAACCGCAACGCGCCGACGCCCGCACATTGATCACCCTGCTCCACCTGCGCGACATGGAAACGCGGCTGGGTGAGCGTTTCTCCATCGTCAGCGAGATGATGGACGACCGCAACCGCGAGCTGGCCGAGGTGACGAAGGCCGATGACTTTATCGTCAGCGACAAGCTGATCAGCTTGATGATGAGCCAGGTGTCCGAGAACCGGCACCTGCGGGCGGTGTTCGCCGACCTGTTCGATCCCGAAGGATCGGAGATCTACCTCAAGCCGATCAGCGAGTACGTGGCGACCGGCCAGGCGATGAACTTCCACACTGTGGTCGAGGCAGCCCGCCGGTCGGGCGAAGTGGCGCTGGGCTACCGGGTGATGGCTGCGGCCAACGACGCGGCGAAACAATACGGGGTGGTGATCAACCCGCTCAAGTCGGACCGGATCACCTTCGCGCCCGGCGACCGGATCGTTGTGCTGGCCGAGTCGTAACGGCGCGGCAGGGCGGCACCGACTGCCGCCTTGCCATGCTGTCGCATCCTTGACACGACCCTCCTTACCGACTATGATCGATGGGTACATCCCGAACGAATACCGCTACACCGCACCCCACGAGAAGCGAGGTGGAATAATGAGCAAGACGCTGACAGCTCTTTTCGACGGCCAGGTATTCCACCCAGATACACCCCTGGACCTGGAGCCGAACACTCACTACATTATCATGGTTCAACAGGTGTCTGCACCCAGCCCGAACTCGCTCTCTCCGCCGTCCCTGCCGCGCGGCGTGCCGGGAGTGGAGTTGCTGCGTTTTACCGGCACCTGGGACCCCCAGGATTTACAGGTGATGGCGCAAGCGATTGAAGAAGCCTGTGAGCAGGTGAACATAGATGAGTGGTAAATTCCTTTTGGATACGAACATTGTCATTGCTATTTTTGCTGGAGACTCGTCGGTTCAAGCGCGTTTGGCCCAGGCGAACGAGGTATACGTGCCGAGTATTGTTCTAGGCGAACTTTATTTTGGCGCACACAAATCGGGACGCGTGACAGAGAACGTGACTCGCGTTGATGCGTATGCGGCAGGTAGTACCGTTCTGGCTTGCACAGAAGCGACCGCGCAGGAATATGGCGTAATCAAAAAGGAGTTGCGGGACAAGGGCCGACCCTTACCAGAGAATGATATCTGGATCGCAGCAATTGGGCGGCAATGGGAGCTAACGTTAGTAACTAATGGTGCTAGTTTTAGAGGGCAAACTCCGCAATCGAGAAATGGACTTGCCGTGTCTCCGGTGTCTGCTCGCTGTCCCAGCGCAGCAGCACCTTGAAGACGGCCAGCGTGTAGGCCAACCGCGCTTCAAAATAGCGCCATTTCCGCTGGCTGATTTTCTTGAAATGACAAACCGTGGTCAACATCGACAACATCGTCTCGACCAGCATCCGCTCGTTCCACTCGCCGCGTCGACAGACCTTCATGTTCGGGGGGTCCCCAGTTTTGCCGTGGAAGCCGTGATCGGTCAAGATGATCATCTCTTCGGCGAACTGCGCCACCATCGGGCGGAAATGACTGTCGTGCGTGTTCACTGTCGTGCGTGTTCGCGGTGCTCAGCGACCACCCACTGACCAATCCGACCTGGTTGAGGACCACCCCCAGCTTGCCGCCCACAATCCAGCGGTGATTGGACAGCCCTTTGCGCCCGATTTGCTGGGTGCTGCGCCCCTCGCGACGGGGGTGCAGCAATTCGATGCCGTAGGTATCAGCAATGCCCAAGACGATCGGGTCGGCCAAGAAGTAATCGGTCCAGGCCTGATGAGTGACAAACAGCCGAAACAGGCGCGGGCGCTCGGGCAGGCGCGGAAACAGCGGGCGGTAGTCACGGCTAAGCCAGCGGTAAAAGGCGCGGTTACCCACGCCTTTGAGCGCGAAGAGCAGCGCCACCGTGACCAACTCACTGGGATGCAAATGGGCCTGGGCATGAACGGGCTCCTCCCGCAAGACATCATCCACGCGACAGAACAATTCGGTGATAAAATCAACGGTAGTCATAGGGTGCTCCTGATCTGGAGGTGTGGTTACCAACAGGATCGGGGACCCCTATGATTTTGTCAAACTAGCACCATTGGTTACTAGTATTCATATAATAAAAGAGGCCGTAGTACCTTGCTCACTTGAACACGGGTGCTACACTGGTCGGTAGCGGGAGAACCTCAGTTAGTATTTGCGGCCTGGCTCCGCCAGTGACCGCCGGCTGTAGACGGTTCCCCGCCCGGCCAGGGCTCTGAGCGGCGATACGACTTGTTGTAGCGCAGTGGACCGTCGGTGGCGGTGCACGGCGACTACCAATCCCAGGTGAGTTTCCGCCGGTCCTGGCTGGGTGGGTGTCCCGCCGCTAACATACCGCGGTCGCATTGTCTAGCGACCATTCTCTGGACTGGAGATTGCTATGCCTCACGCTACTCCTCCTTTACCGGCCGCCGAGCCGCCGCCCCACTACCTGGTGGGCATCGATATTGGCAGTGAACAGTGTAGCTGCTGTGCGCTCACCCCCGACAAAACGATGGTGTTCAAACCCTTTGAGTTTAGCAATGCGGCGGCGGGGTTCACCCAGTTGGTGGACAAATTGACCCTCCTCCCGGCCCCGCCCGCGCACATCTGGATCGGCCTGGAGGCCACCGCGCGCTATTGGGAGAATCTCTATTTCTTTCTGGAACAACGCGGCTACCGGCTCCTGCTCTTGCATCCGGGGCAAACCCATCATTTTGCCCAGCAGCGGGGGTTGCGCGCCAAAACGGATCGCTTGGATGCCACGACCATTGTGCGCCTCTTGCTCAGCGACGAACTGCGGCCCGCCTACGTGCCGAGTGCCGAGATCGTCGCCTACCGCGAACTGGTCCGCGTCCACACCAACCTGAGTGAGGAGGCGGCGCGCTACCAACTCGAGATGCAGAGCTTGGTCGGCGTGCTCTTCCCCGAGTTCACCCAAGTCTTCGCCGATCCCTGTCGGGCGACAGCGCTCGCCGTGCTGCAAGCTTACCCGAGTGCGGCGGTGCTGGCAGCGGCCGACGTGGAGCAACTCACGGCGGTGCTGCACCAAGCGGGGCCGCGGCGCTACGGACGTCCCACCGCCCGGCGCTTGATTACGCTGGCCGCCGCCTCAGTGGCGAGTGGGCGGGCCCAAGCGGCGCGGGCGCGGAGTCTGGGCATTCTGTGTGATCAGCTGCTCCATACCCAGTCCAACTTGGCCCAGTTAGAACGCGAAATCGCCGAACTGCTGGCGCAGGATAGACTCGCCAACGGATTACAAACGGTGCCCGGCTTCGGCCCGAAAACAGTGGCAGTGCTCCGGGCCGAGTTGGGGGACGTGGCCCGCTTTGCCCGCAGTGACCAGGTGGTGGCGTACGCCGGGTTGGATTTGGTGGTCAAACAAAGCGGCAAGTGGCGCGGCCAGTGTAAGCTGTCGAAGCGCGGCAGCGGCGAGTTGCGGCGAGTGCTGTATATGGCCGCGTTACGGAGCCTGACGGTGCCTGCGTCTCCATTTCGAGCATACTACCAGGGCTTGGTGCAGCGGGGACTGCGCAAAATGAGTGCACTGGTGGCGGTCATGCGCAAAATGCTGCTGATTGCCTATCGGTTATTAAAGGGCGGAGGCGTGTACGACCCCCAGAAGGTCCGTCCCGCTCTGGCCCCGCCTGCGCTGCCGCTACAAGAGGCGGCGCAGGCGGCTTGACAAATTGGATGACTTCTACTGCGACACTTAACGGTAGGGTGCCACTGCTTAGGCGTCAGCAGTGGACCTGCTCACATGACAGTGGCTCTCCCGCTGTTTTGGTGCAACAGAAGATGCTGGCGGGCGGTATAATAAGAGATCAACAACACTGTTATCGAGGTGCTAACGAACCATGCTTACTGATCTCTTGCTTCCTGATCCTTCCCGTTTTCTGCTCGCCACAATTCAACTTGTTGAAGATACTCTGGTCGCCGAGGTCTGCTCCCTCAGCGCCCACGCCACCTGCCCACGTTGTGACCAACCTTCCGAACAGGTCCGGGGGCGCTATGTCCGCCACCTGCGGGATCTGCCTTGGGCTAATCATGCGGTGTGCCTGCGTCTCCTGGTGCGCAAGTTCAGTTGCCGCCATCCTGAGTGCCCGCAGCGCATCTTCACCGAGCGCCTGCCGGAGTTCGTTCGCCCCTCGGCGCGCGCGACCGTGCGCATGGAAACAGCGCTGTGCCAGCTTGCCGTGACTGCGGGCGGTGAGGGTAGTGCGCGCTTGGGCCGGCAGATCGGTTTGGGTGCCAGCCCCGACACCTTCCTGCGCCTGCTCCGTAGCGCCGCCCTGCCCGAACCACTCGCGACCCATGCGGTTGGTCTCGACGAGTGGGCGTGGCGTAAGCACCGGCAGTATGGCGCGATTGTGGTGAACCTGGAGACGCATCGGGTCCTGGAGCTACTGCCCGACGCCTCCCGCGCGACGGTGACGGCCTGGCTGCAACAGCACCCCGAAATCGACATCATCAGTCGCGATCGCTCCGGCTCATTTGCCGCAGCAGCGCGCGATGGCGCACCGCAAGCTCAACAAGTGGCGGACCGGTTCCACTTGGTCCAGGATCTCAGCGAGGTGCTACGCCAGGTGTTTGAGCGGCACAGCCGCTTGCTGGAGCCGGTGCGCCAGCGCGGGGAAGGGGAACTCGGCGCAGGTGACCCGCCAGCGCTCAACGCAGCACCGGCAGAGCAGGTTGGCTCAGCCGCCGCAGCCAAAGCGGTGCTAGCGCAAAGCGAGCTAGTTCGGTCAACACCACGTAGCGCCCCGGCGCTGCGCCTGGAACGGCTCGGTCAGCGTAAAGAACGTTACGCGGAGGTGCATCGACTAGCTGAGGTGGGGTGGAGCAAGCAGGCGATTGCCCGCCAAGTCGGTGTCGATGCCAAGACGGTGCGGCACTGGTTACGCACTGATGCCTATCCGGCGCATCCGGGAGCCAAAGGTCGGGGGCGACCGCTGGGCAGCCAACTCGATCGCTACAAACCGTATCTGCTGGAGCGCTATCAGCAAGGCTGCCGTAACAGCAGCCTGCTCTATCGGGAGTTGCTGGTGCGCGGCTACACGGGGAGCAGTTCGTTGGTCCGCAAGTGGTTCACGGGCGTGCGGCACGCCGTAGATCCGGCGAAAACGGCCGCAGCACCAGCGACACGACGTTATTCGATCCGCGATTTGGTATTCAGTGTCGTGCGGCGACCGGCAGAGCGGACGGAAGAGCAAGCGCTAACGGTGATCCGGCTGGCCGGATTGGGTGGGGTGATTGGGCAGGCCTGCGAACTGACACAGGGCTTCGCCGATTTGGTGCGCCAGCGGCACGAAGCCGGGTTGACCGAATGGATGACCAAGGCCGAAGCCAGCGGGCTAGATGAATTCAAGACGTTTGTGAACGGGTTGCGCCGGGATGAAGCGGCGGTGCGGGCGGGGTTGCGCTTAGTCTGGAACAATGGCCCGACCGAAGGCAACAACAATCGGCTGAAGCTGGTGAAAAGAAGTATGTACGGGCGCGCCAACTTTGACTTACTCCGTAAGCGGGTGCTGCTGGCGGCCTGACGACATGAACCGACTGGGGTGGCCCTTTGCACCAAAAGAGCGGGAGAGCCACTGTCATGTGAGCAGGTCCACGTCAGCAGACCGTTCTATCCACCGGCGAAGAGTCATTGCGCGTGCCTGGATGGTCTAGCGCAGCCGGTGCATTCGGCTAAGTGTCGCTGTAGAATTAGAGCCTGTTTAGGAAATGGGGGCGGTCAATTGAGCGATAGGGTAAACTTGGGGTATGAGCAACCAAACATACCCCACCGACTTAACCGACCGTCAGTGGGCGTGTATCCAAGATCATATCCCGGTCGCACCGCGGGGTCGGCCCCGCTCCCTGGATATGCGCCAGCTGATCAACGCGATCCTGTATCTACTCAAGAGCGGTGGCCAATGGCGCATGTTGCCGTGCAACTTCCCCCATTGGCCAAGCGTCTACTATTACTTCCGCGCTTGGCGCGACAACGGCCTCTGGCGGCGTATCCATGACACCATCCGCGCCGAACTGCGGCGCCGCTTGGGCCGCCACAAGCATGCGACCGCCGGCTGTCTGGACAGCCAGAGCGTGAAGAGCAGCGCGGTCGCCGGCGAACGTGGCTACGACAATGGCAAGAAGGTCAAGGGGCGCAAGCGGCACATCCTGGTCGACACGCTGGGCCTGTTGATCACCGTGGTGGTGACGGTGCATCGCTATCCGATCCGGCGGGGGCCAAGCAGGTCTTCAAGCGGCTGGGTGGGCCAGGGTAAGAAGCTCCACAAGATCTGGGTGGATGGCACCTACCGGGGCAAGCTGGTGGATTGGGTAACGGACCATTTATGGTTTAGGCTGGAACCGGTGTTGCGGACCGAAGAGATGCAGGGCTTCGTGCTGTTGAAGCGCCGCTGGGTCGTCGAGCGGGTGCGACACGAAGTCGCGTGAGTGGCTGTTGAGCCAGTAGTATCGGAACTCAACCTGGTGTTCTGCCACCAGTACCCTACCGGAACCGGCGGTTTGAGTAATCGAGCGGTCGGAGAGCTTTCGGGACAACGGAGCTTTGGTCTTCCCAGACCGCGAGTACGCCGTGAGGCGGCGTCGTAGCGGCGAGCATCATGCCGCTGAAGCACCAGGGTTTGCGGGTATGGTTAACATAGGTGAACCGCTGTTAAACGTCGTCACGACCAACAAGCCAAAGATGCTGACAGGCTTGCACCAAAAGGTAGGTGGTTCGGCAGGTGGGCTTCGTTCTCCCCCTGCGCAGACACAACGACCACCGGCGAATAGGCGGACCTAACCCCGCAGGGCACTCATGCGGAACGTGGTAAACCCGTTATCCTCCCGGTCGGGTAGGAAACCGCAAGGGGACCAATGGGATAGCGGGCAGAAGATGCTGGAAAAAGCGAAGGGCGCACGGTAATCGCGCGCATAGGGGTTGCGCCGCTGGGCTAGATTACCCTCCGCGCAAGCGGGCTGACTTCCAGCCGGTCTCTCCGCACGAGAGAGTTTGACTAACCGACATAGGAGGCAAAGCAGATGGCGGCAATCGCGGTTGCTGGTGCAGCTTCCCGCTCCACAGCGGACTGGCAGGCCATTAACTGGTCCAAAGCCCACCGTGAGGTGCGTCGGCTCCAAGCGCGTATCGTGCAGGCCACTCAGGAAGGCCGCTGGGGTAAGGTGCAAGCCTTACAACGGTTGCTGACCCACTCGTTCAGCGCCAAAGTTCTCGCGGTGCGGCGAGTGACGGAAAACCACGGCAAACGGACCCCCGGAGTAGACGGCGAACTCTGGAATACGCTGGCAAAGAAGGCAACGGCCATAGACACGTTGGACCCGCACGGCTATCAACCGCGCCCGCTTAAACGGGTCTATATTCCCAAACCGAACGGTAAACGCCGCCCGCTTGGTATTCTCACGATGCGCGACCGGGCCATGCAGGCGCTATACCTGCTGGCGCTCGACCCCATCGCGGAAACCACCGCCGACCCGAACTCCTACGGCTTCCGTAAAGAGCGGTCTCCGGCGGATGCCATCGCCCAGTGCCACATCATCTTGAGTAGCCCTGGACGGGCTGAGTATGTGCTGGAAGGCGATATCCGTGCGTGCTTTGAGAAAATCAACCATGAGTGGCTTCTTGCTCATGTCCCGCTGGACAAAGCAATTCTCCGCAAATGGCTGAAGGCCGGGTTCATGGAAAACCAGGTGCTCTACCCGACGGAGGAAGGTACGCCGCAAGGCGGCCCGATTTCGCCGGTGCTTGCGAATTGGACGCTCAACGGGCTCGAAGGGTGGATACGCCAAGTCTTCACCTATACCGAGTTCCGCCAGGCCAAAGCCAATGTCGTGAGATTTGCGGACGACTTCATCATCACCGGCAGTTCCCGCGCACTGCTGGAAGAAGTCGTCAAACCCCGTGTGGAACAATTCCTACGGGAACGAGGGTTGGAACTCGCCATCGAGAAGACCACCGTTACGCATATAGAGGCCGGGTTTGACTTCCTGGGCAAGAACATCCGCAAGTACCCCAATGGCAAGGTGCTCACGAAACCGGCCAAGAAGAACGTCGCGGCGTTCTTGGGCAAAGTGCGGGGAGTCATCAAGGCGCATAAGACGTTGGATGCCGGAACCCTGGTGGTCTTGCTCAATCCGCTGATACGGGGCTGGGCAAACTATCATCGGCATGATGCGGCGAAAGCAATCTTGAATGCCGTGGACAATGCTATCTTCCACAGCCTGTGGCGCTGGGCAGCGCGTAGACACCCCACGAAGGGTAAACGCTGGATTAAAGCAAAATACTTTCACGCCAGCGGAGCGCGGAATTGGGTGTTCAGCGGAGTTCAGAACGGGCAAGAACGCAACCTCTTCCAGGCTAGTAGCATAGCGGTAAGCCGCCATGTCAAAATCAAAGGAGCGGCCAACCCCTACGACCCCGCGTGGGCGGCGTACTTCGAGCGCCGGACAGGCGTAAAGATGGCGCAGACCTTAGCGGGTCGCAGGCAGTTGCTGGCGCTATGGCAAGAGCAAAACGGGATCTGCCCCATCTGTAACCAGAAGATCACGGAGATGACAGAGTGGCATAATCACCACATCATCTGGCGGTCCAATGGGGGAACAGATAGCGGCGAGAACCGAGTACTCTTGCACCCGGAGTGCCATCGGCAAGTCCATAGCCGAGGAATATTCGTGGAGAAACCGCGTCCCGCGAGGGGCGTTGGAGAGGCTTGAGCGGCATAATGCGAAAGCGTTACGTGCCGTTCTTAGGGGGCTGGGGGCCAGTAATGGCCCCTGGCTACCCGATACCTTCGGGTGGCGGACGCAATGCCGCCGCTTAAGCAGAGACTACGAAGTGCTCCCCGCGAGTAGCGAGGCACTCATCTACATCGCTATGACCCGGCTGATGCTCAAGCGTTTGGCAGCGACCTGATTTTCCAAACAGATATCCATGCGCGGGGCGCACAACGCCCCATGAAAATGTGCTATGCTGCAGGCACCCGGCAGGCAATGAGGTCGTTTTGAGTCTGGTGCCTTGAACCCGTTTAACAGATGGACCCGGATGCGTCTTGCGACAACGCCTTGTGGTACTCCGCCCCCCGTGGAGAAGCACGTAAGTCAGCATCTGCTTCCGCCACGCATCCTACCCGCCGGGAATACTCCCTGTGAGGTGCACCGATGAACG
>JBBSEL010000025.1:0-13113 GCA_038239755.1 Chloroflexia bacterium
TCCCGGCGTTCTCCGGGTGCAGCTCGAACCGCTGCCGCTCGAAGTACTGCACCGTGTAGCTCTTGCTCGGATCGTCCTTCGACGCTTCGGTAAACTGCTCGGAAAGCGGGAAGCCGAACTGCGCCAGCCCGCCATACTGGTTCCAGTATTTCTCCACCGCACCACTGATCGAGTGTTGCGTCTCTTTGAACCAGGTGCCACTCGCGGGCTTGGCGACAGCCTTGAACGGGACATCCTTGCGGCCTTCGGCAGCGTAGGCACCCAACCGGCCCAGCAGCACGTCATACGGCTTCTGGTTTTCGGGGTGTTCTTCAAAGCGGGCGCGCTCGAACCACTGGGTCTGGTAGCTCTTGCCATCGTCAAAGTTGACTTCGGCGTGCTTGTCGGTGATGGGGAAACCGTTGATGTAGAGGCTGGAGGCGAAATCTTTCTGCGCCTCCCAGACTTCCAGGAATCGCCCGGAAACCGTCTGGTTGGTTTCGGGGAAGGTCCGCGACCGGGTCTGATCGGCGGGGGCCGCCGCTGCGCCACGGGGCAGCGCGGTCACGGTCAGTGCCAGGGCCATGATCAGGTAAACCGCCAGACGGCTGTACTTAACCTTCATTAAGTTCCTCCTTGGTACCGGCTTTTGCAGCCAGGTGAGCCGGGTGAAACGCCCCCTCGCGCCGTCCACAACCGCTGCCGACGTCGAAGCCGCGGTCTTGCCTGCACCGACCGGGGAAGACGGCGCAGGTGGGATGTTCGGGGGATAGATAAAGGCACCGCCCATCCAGGCCGAACGGGAGTGGTTCCCCGGTGAGCCGGGCCACAAATGCGAGGCACAAGTGGTCCGCTCACCCCACTCTGAAAAGTTCAGCGCAGGCAAGGCATTTTCTCCTACAAAGTTGAGTCTTTATGACTCTTTCTTTGTAGTTTATCTATCTACAGTATAGAGTACAATTTTAACGGAGAAATGGTTCAACCAGATGAGGGCGGGTATCGCCGGGTAACGAGGTCAAGCAGCCGGGAAGACACCTGTGCGGGGGGCCGTGGGCACAGCGGTGGCAGGGTCGGCGCGACACGGAGCGGAATGGCCGTGGGGTGATCAGCGCCGGTTCATCTACTTATACAGGCAGAAGCGGGGGAAGGTTCAACCGGGGGCGGGCTACACCGGTTCGGCGGCAGCGTTGTGGGCGCGGCGGGTGGTTTCGGGCAGGCGGTAGCCGTGGGTGCAGGCCAGCACCCACTGGATCGCCCCGGCCAGATCGATCTTGTGGCCCACCGAAATATACATCGGTTTCACATTGGTCTTGGTGCGGACCAGTGCTCCGATCACGCTGCCCTTGTCCACTATCTCCACCCACGCCCCTGCCGTGGCGGGGAGGTCTCCGGTGGGGTGGCCCAGCAGGGGCGACTTGGCACAGCCGATGCTGGGCAGGTCGAGCAGCACCCCCAGGTGCGCGGCGATGCCCAGGCGGCGCGGATGCATGATCCCCTGGCCGTCGAACATCAGCAGGTCGGGGGTGAGGGTCAGCTTATCGAACGCGGCCAGCACCGCCGGGGCCTCGCGGAAGCTGAGGAAGCCAGGCACATAGGGGAAGTCTAGCGGGCGTTCGGCGCGGGCGATTTCCAGGGTGACCAGTTCGGGGTAGCTAAGGACCACCACCGCCGCCCGCGCCACATCTTTAGTGCTCATGTCGATCCCGGCCACCGTCTTGACGTTCGCCACGTCGGGCACATGCGACACCCGCGCGGCCAGTTCGTGCTGGATCGCCGTGGCCTCGGCCAGGCTGACATCCCAGCGATGGGGCCGCAGCGCCGCAGGCAGGTGCAACCGGGCACCGCGCTCGTCGGTATCGCTCATCCCCCCACCTCCTCAACGGCCAGGATCTCCAGCCGATCCAGCCGGAACGTCCGCTCTTCCTGGCGCAGATAACAATAGGCCACCACGCACATCGTTCCCAGTTCGAGCGTGACCCGGCGCGGGGCGATGCGCCGTTCGCTCACGGTGCCATCGGCGGCCAGGTAGCGCGCCTGGAGCGTCTTTCCCCCGGCGATGGCCTGGGCCACCAGGGCGGGTTTACTCGCGTCGCCGGTTGCCTCCCGCCGGGTGCCTGATCGCCAGCCTTGCCGCCCCCCTGCCGCCGCCGACCCCTGGAGGGCCAGCAGATCGCCCAGCGTGTCCAGACGATGGCCCTGGCGGCGCAGGTCGGCCACGAACCAGCACAGCACGCTCCAGGTGGTCATCACATCGGAGAGGGCGCGGTGGGCCGGGCGGGCATCGCGCACCCCCAGCGCCGTGCCGAGCGCGCCGAGGCTGTTGCTGGCGAAGCGGTAGCGGCTGCGGGCCAGCGTGCAGGTGTCCACCACCTGCGTGGGTAGGGCGGTCGCCGGGAGACCGGCCAGTTCTAACTCGTGGCGCAAGAACCCCAGGTCGAACGGGGCATTATGAGCAACCAGCACGGTATCGCGCACCTGATCGAGGAAGGCGGGCGCGGCGACGGCAAACGGCGGGGCATCGCGCACCATCGCGTTGCTGATGTGGTTGACCTGCTGCGCGTCGCCGGGGATCAGCCGCCCCGGATGGACCAGGGTGCTCCAGGTACCCAGCACCGCCGCACCCTGCCCGCGCACCACGGCCAGTTCGCAAATACGGTCGCCCCGTCGCGCATCGAGGCCCGTCGTTTCAACATCGACGACGGCAAAGGTGACCCCGTCCAGGGGCAGTTCAGGGGTGATCATGCGCTGTCCTCTTGCTTCTAGCCCCCCGGTTCGGGGCGAAATGTGCTTCTATCATACTCTATCCGTCAAGCCGTCGCGCCGCTTGCGACCGGGGGCGAAAACTGGTATAATGTGTCGCGCTTCGCCCCAACGCCGCGCAACGATCGGGGGCAAGCGCCTGTTTTTATCCTACCCCATTTCGCACCGGAGGAGGCTCTTCTGTCCATGATTTGGTTAGACCTGCTTGACAAGAGCAGCGTAATTGTCTCGACTTTGGTCCAGACCGGCACCGTCACATCGGGGATCACTGCCACCGTCACCGTGGGAGGCGCGGCCACACCCACCGAGGTAGACCTGGCAACCACCCCGGTGGTCGTGCCCACCCTGCCCCCTGCGGGCACGTTGCAGGGCAACCCGTTTTCGGGGGACTTCCTCACCCAGGCGGCCAACCCGCCGCTGGGACCCTATGGCACCTTCTTCGCCCTGCTCAGCCTCGTCGTCCTGGGGGTTGGGCTATATGTCCTCTTTGGCCTGCGAAACCGCTGGCGGCGCTCGCACAGCCTGAACTATCGCACGGCGAACTTCTGGGGCATCACCGCCACCGCGCTGGGCGCGGCAGGTTTGCTGTTCGTGCTGTTCCGGGTGATCAACCTGGGCGGGTTGAACCTGCGCTTCTGGCTCTACCTGTTGCTCGTGGTCATGCTCGGCTTCGGCATCTACGCGGCCTACTTCTTCACCCAGGTCTATCCCAAGCAACGGGCCGCCTGGACCAAGAAGCAAAGCCCCCGCACGATCAAGGCCACCACCCGCACCCGCACTGCTGCCCCAACCCGCGCCGCCGGTAGCAGCGCGACCCCTGCGGCTCCGGCAGCCCCGCCCAAGCCCGCCGGGCCTCCCGGCAACCCGCGTGGCACCTCGCCCCGTGGCGACCGCCGCCGCACCAAGCGCTAACCTAACCATAGTGCTGAGTGCTGAGTACTGAGTGCTGAGTGCTGAGTGCTGAGGAGTAATACAAAAGAGCAGGCGACCGATGGGTTGGTCGCCTGCTCTTTTATCTATACGCTAGTCCTCAGTCCTCAGTCCTCAGTCCTCGTCTACCCGCCGGAGACGGCACGGAGCACAATGGTCAGCACGGCGGCCCAGAAGACCACCTGGACTACCACCCCGCCGCTGTAGAGGAACAGGGCGGCCAGGCGTTCGCGCCGGTGGACCAGCGCCGCCAGCACCCCATCGCCCAGCCACAGGCCGAGGGCGATCAGCGGCAGGCGCAATAGCTCGTCGGCATGGCCGATCAGGTCGGCCTCGCCTTGCGTGTTCCAGTGGAGGGGGAAGAGTTCGGGCAGGCGGGCGACCATGAAAGCGAGATAGCCGAACAGAGCCAGGTTGAGCACCAGCCCGACCAGCAGCAGCCCCACCGCCAGCCGATCCTGCAACAGGGGATGCACCGCCCAGCCTGCCGCGTCGGTGCCCTGGGCAGGGGCCAGGGTGGACCCTTGCGCCCGTCGCTCGGCCAGCGCGGCCAGGAAGTCGGCGGGCCGGGCGGGAGAGACGAGATAGGCCACGGTGGGGGTGACCAGCAACACCTGCCCGGCGGGCGGGGCGGTGGCATAGGCCAGCACTGACCCGCCATCGGCAGCGCGCCCGGCCCCCACCCACAGGCCCGGCCAGCGCAGCCCGCGCCGTCCCGCCGGGCGCTCGGCGGGGGGCAGATCGGCCACCGCCACCGCCTGCCGGATGCGCGTCAGCGGCACCACCTGCCGCAGCCCGCCCCAGTGGATGGTCAGGGCGTTGCGGTCCAGCACATAGCGCAGGCGCACGGTGCTATACAGCCGGTAGAGGAGCCAGAGGGCGACGGCGAAGAAGAGGAAGGCGAGGAGGGCCAGGGCAAAGCCGGGCAAATCAAACGCAGCGGCGGTGTGGCCCCAGGCCAGCCAGGCCAACCCGCCCGCCACCAGCAGGCACGCCAGGGCAAACACTGCGTTCAACAGCCCCGCCCCGGAGCGTGCCGGTAACCATGTCGTCATAATGTAGAAGTCAGAAACTAGAAGTCAGAAGTCAGAAATCAGCACCTAAAATCCTGATTTCTGATTTCTGACTTCTAATTTCTCGTCACCGGTCAGGCAGAAGTCGCCGCCGGGATGGGCGTAGCGGTGTCGTGGCCGTTGCGGGCGTGGGCCGGGTCGGGCCGCTCTGCCGCGCCGGTGTTGTAGGCCGGGCTGCACCAGTGGTCATAGCGGGGCACGTTGCCGCGCACCACGTCGAAGTAGAGCCGTTGCACCTGACCGGTGATCGCGCCGACCGCCCCGGTGCCGATGGGGCGGTGGTCCACGCTACCGACGGGGGCGATCTGTGCCCCGGTGCCGCAGAGGAACAATTCGTCGGCCCCGTACAGTTCGGTGCGGTCGATCACCCGCTCGATCACCGGTTGGCCCAGTTCTTCGCGCAGCAGGGTCATGATCGTGTCGCGGGTGATCCCTTCGAGGATGTTCTCGGTCACCGGTGGCGTAATCCAGGTGCCCTTGCGGAACATGAACAGGTTTTCCGCGCTGCCTTCCGACACATGGCCCTCGGCGGTCAGCATGATCGCCTCGTCGAAGCCGTTCTGCAACGCTTCGCTCTTGGCGAACGCGCTGTTGACATAGGCTCCGGTAATCTTGGCCCGCGCCGGGATCATGTTGTCGTCGGTGCGCTTCCACGACGACACCCCGACCTTGAGCGCCCGGTCAATATCTATATAATTGCCGAACGGGGTGACGATAATCAACAGATCGTCGTCCAGGTCATGCAGGCGCACGCCGATTGCTTCTGACGACTTATAGACCATCGGGCGGATGTAGGTGTCCTGACGCAGTTCGCTGCGGCGGATGCACTCCAGGGTCATCTCGCTCAGTTCGTCTGCCGTGTAGCGCAAGTTCATCATCAGCACCCGCGACGACTCGATCAGCCGCTGGAAGTGTTCGCGCAAGCGGAACAGGTAAAGCTGATTTTGATCGGCGTTATAATAGCCTCGGATACCCTCGAAGCAACCGGTGCCGTAGCCGAATGCGTGGGTAAGGACACCGATTTTCGCTTCGGCAAGAGGCACATAGGCCCCCTGGAAAAAGCACACAAGTGATGGATCCATAGCCATGAACGTTCTCCTTCTTCGTCATTGAAGTGGCGGTGATTAAGTGTGTGTAGGTAACGTGACCCGAAAGACGGCTGCCGGTGCAGGACGCGGGAACCGACCTGAAAGGCAGGCTACACTGACTGCCCATCTTCGTTTATTATAGCACCCGACTCTACCAGGTGCAAGAAGCACGCCAGCCCCATCCGGCGCAGCCACTAGTCCTGGGGCTGGCCCGGTACGGATAGAGTCGTAATAAAAAGTAGCCTCACGATAAACACTTAATTTAGGAATATTCATCTCCTACTAAGATGTTTGACTTGTTCTTGATGGATGTAGTACAATGGATCACCGTTCGCTACTATGTACCGGCGGGCAAATCGATCGGGCTGTGGGGGGCGCAACACCACCGACCTTGTGATGAAAAGCCGTCCCCAGGAACCGTACAGCCGGTTCGACAAGGCCGATTTATGGCGCGCTCCTTCTCGGAAGCAGATTTCCAGATCCCGGTAACGGGACTCCCGGCCTGCTGATTTACGAATTCTACCTGAGCGAACCCGGCCCCACCGACACCCTGCTCAGCTAGTATCGCCGCCAGCCCGATGATCGGCGCACCGCCGCCATCGCGGCTGCAGACGGGCACGACTCGGTCGCGTTGAGCATGCTCGATGTGGGCCACTTCAAGGCGTTCAACGACCGCTGGGGCCATCTGGCAGGCGACCTGGCGCTGCAACAGGTGGTCAGCGTGATCACCGCGCAGATCAAGAGCGAGGACACCGTGGGGCGCTGGGGCGGCGAGGAATTCGGCGTGGTGCTGCCGGGAACGGGGCAACCGGCGGCGGCACAGTCGCCGCACGGATCCAGGAAGCGCTGGCCTCCGTTCCCCTTATAGGCCCCGAAGGGCAACGCTGGCCCACGCCCACCGTCAGCCAGGGCGTGGCGGCCTTCCCCGACCAGGCGAGCCGCGCGGCGCTGCTGGTCGATGTGGCCGACCAGGCGCTCTATACGGCCCAAGCACAGGGGCGCGACAGCATCGTCGTCGCGGATGGGGTGGAAACCAGCGATCAGCCCGCCGCCCGGCGGATGAAGCCCTCCGGCGGGGTCGCTCGTGCGGGTTTTGGACCCTGCGCGAGCGCCAGCCTTGACACCACTCTATCAGATACCGTAATATACGCGCCGAGTCTGCATTTCGTATGTAAGTGGGCGGGGGGGCCGGATCGGCGTTCGCCTGCCACCAGGAGGAATCGGAATCATGCGCCAATGGTTCGGGGCGCGACAGCGCGCCCATCGACAATTTGTGGGGGCGGAACGCCGCCCCGCTGCCCTGCGGGCACGCGCCGGGGTCGGGCGGTCTGCTGCCCCTTTGCGTGGGCTACTGCTGACCCTGCTATTACTCGTGCCGGTGCTGGCCGGGTGCGACCTGCTGGGGGGATCGGCAGCGCCAACCGCCACCCCGGCCCCTGCCGCAGCCACGGTCCCGCCCGCGCCGACCGAGACGGTGGGACCCCCTCCGGCGACCGAAACCCCGGCCCCGCCGACCGAAACACTCGTGCCGCCCAGCCCCACCCCCCGCGCCCTAACCGGCCATGTGACCAACCTCTATGACGGCTCTCCCATCGTGGGCGCGCAGGTGACGGCGGGCGACAAGACCACGACCACCGACTCCAACGGCGGCTTCCGCTTCGACACGATGGACGACAATATGGCCGTGCGGGTGGAAGCCAAGGGCTACGCAGCCACGGCAAGCACCAGCGGCACCGGGGCCACCCTCGATCTGGCGATGCGCCCGACGGTTCTGTCCGGGCGGATCACCGACGCCGAGACCGGGGCGCCGCTCCAGGGGGTGATCGTGCGGGTGGACCTGCCCGATCCTAACGCCCCCGCCGCGCCGATCACGCCGACCGGCACGATGACGACCACCGGGGGCGCGCCCAACCTGAGCAGCCTCGCGCCGATCCATGCGACCGGCGTGTTCACCGAGATCGCGCCGAGCGACACGCCCGCGGCCCCCACCGCCACCGCGACGGCGATCCCGCCGACGGCCACGCCCACTGCCACCCCGATCATGCCCCAGGCCCGTGTGCTGCCCAACATGATCATCGCCGTGACCGACGAGGACGGGCGCTATACGCTGGAAAACCTGCCGGACAAGGCGACCATGACGCTGAAAGAGCCGGGCTACACCCTGACCAAGGTCCAGGTCGGCAACGCGGTGACCCAGGATGTGCAACTGAAGCCGTTCGTGGTCAAGGGGCTGTACATGACCGCCAACGCCGCCTCCTATCCCCCGCTCTACGACAACATCATGAAGATCGCCGACAACACCGAGATCAATGCTATCGTCCTGAACGTGCAGACCGATCCTGCCGATGTCGCCTACGACAGCCAGATCCCACTGGTGCGCCAGAGCAAAGCGATTGACCTGGTGATGCCCGATGTGAAGGACGTGATCCAAAAGCTCCACGACCACGGCCTCTATGTCATCGCCCGCATGGTCACCTTCATGCAGCCCAACATCGCCCTCGCCAACCCTGACCTGGCGGTGATGAGCAGCAAGACCGGCAAGGTCTGGACCGGCGGCTACCTGGGCCAGCAGCACTGGCTCGAC
The DNA here is from genome assembly GCA_038239755.1 of Chloroflexia bacterium. Lineage (GTDB taxonomy): Bacteria > Chloroflexota > Chloroflexia > QHBQ01 > JAICKM01 > JBBSAN01. The sequence goes on from JBBSEL010000025.1 coordinate 8,415, forward strand.
CCGACCAACCCCAAGGCGCAGGACTATGTCCTCTCGCTGGCGAAAGAAGTCAGCGCACTGGGCTTTGACGAGTTGCAATTTGACTACATCCGCTTCCCCTCCGACCCCGGCCCCGGCGATAGCTGGGCCTCGCAGACGTTCTCGGTGCCGGTCGATGAAACCACCAAGCCGCACTACATCGAGCAATTCTTAACGAGGGCACATGATATGCTTGATGAGACAGATACGTTTATGTCGGTGGACATCTTCGGCTACACCGTGTGGCCAGACCAGGGGGGCAAGCCGATGAACGGGGTGATCGGGCAGGTGTTCGAGCGCATGGTCGGCCATACCGATTACGTCTCTCCGATGATCTACCCGTCGCACTTCACCAACGGCGAGATGGGGTTCGCCAACCCCAACGCCCACCCCTACGAAATTATTAAGCAAGCCGGAGTCTACACCAACGAACGGATCACCGGGCAACGGGCCAAATATCGCCCCTGGCTCCAGGCGTTCGACTGGATGGATGATGTCGACTATGAAGGCGACCCGCACAGTATCCGGGTCCAGATCCAGGCGGCAGAAGAAAGCAATGCCGAAGGTTGGCTGATGTGGGACGCTTCAAACAAGTACAAAGCACCCGCCTATAAGTAGTGGGCGGGGTCAGGGACCAGGGACCAGAGGTCAGCGAATCACGCGAGAAGCGGCGGTTGTTGCCGCCTCTGGCTCCCGGCGCCTGACCGCCCGAACAGGAGGAGACTGTGCCGCAACGGCGCTATTTCTCGGATTATGGACGCGGGGGGGGAGGACGGCAGGCAAGTAGTGGCCCCAACGTGGTGCCCTACTTGTTGGTGGTGATCCTGGCGGCTGCCGGGTTATTCTACTTCCAATCCCAGACGAACGGGGGCACGGGGACCGGGACCGGGGGGCTGCCCCAGTTTAGCCTTCCCGCGCAGATCGCCGCCCCGCCGCCCCCCAGCACCCTGGGCGGCACCCTGCGCGATGCCAACACCAACATGCCCCTCGCCGGGGTGGTGGTCGGCATTCGGGCGGCCACCGACACGGCCTCGCGCACGATAGCCCAGACCGATAGCTTGACCCCGACCATCGGGGTCAGCGGGGCGATCACCGTCGCCGGAGCCACCACCGGCACCGTCGGCGGCGGCACCGACCCTACCCCCGCGCCGGTCCTCACCGACACGACCACAGCGGCGGGCACCTTCTACTTCGCCACGGTGCCGGGCAGCCCGGTGCTGGTGGTGCAGCACGAAGGCTATGCCCCGGTCGAAGTCACCGTGGCCGGGCGCTCTAGCATTGATATCCAACTGGTGCCGAACACCATCCGGGGGAAAGTCACCGGCAGCGATGGCCGCGACATCGGCGGCGCGCTGGTGATCAACGCCACCACCCAGGTCTTGAGCGGGGCAGACGGCACCTACCTGCTGCACGATATCGCCCCCAACAAAGACGGCTACGACCTGATCGTCAAAGCGGCGGGCTACAAAGTTGGCCGGATCCACCTGGCGCAAACGGGCAGCCAGAACCTGACCCTGGAGCCGTTCAGCGCCAAAGCGATTTATGTCAGCGCCGACACCATCGCCGACCAGGCCAAGTTCGCCGGGATCCTCCAGTTGCTCGACCGCACCGAGTTGAACGCGGTGGTGGTGGACATCAAGAAGGACACCGACGGCTTTGTGCTCTACGACACGAAACTGCCCGACGTGCAAGCTATCGGCGCGGTCAACCCGCTGATCCCCAACCTCCAGGCGCTGCTCCAGACCCTGCACGACCATAAGATCTACGCCATCGCCCGGCTGCCGCTGTTCTGGGACGAGAAGCTGGCGAACGCCCGGCCTGAGTGGGGGATCAAGAGCAAGTCCAAGGGCGGGTTGTGGGCCGATGCCTATGATCACCACTGGACCAACCCGCGCCGCCCCGAAGTCTGGGCCTACAACATCGCCATCGGCAAAGAGGCAGCCCAGCGCGGCTTCGATGAAATCCAGTTCGACTACGTGCGCTTCCCCTCCGACGGCGATCTGGCCGACGCGGACTATGGGCCGACCGACAATCGCACCCGCAGCCAGGTCATCGGGGCGTTTCTGGCCCAGGCGCAAACCGAGCTAGGACCGCTGGGCGTGTTCCTCTCCGCCGATGTGTTCGGCCTGACCCCGATCGTCAAGGACGATCTGGGTATCGGCCAGCAGTTCGAGGATGTCAGCGATCAGGTCGATTTCATCTCCCCGATGGCCTACCCCTCGCACTATGCCGACACGTTCCTGGGCTTCCCCAAGCCTGCCGACCACCCCTCCGAGGTGGTGGGCTACACCCTCAAGCAGGCCCAGGCCCGCCTCGCCGGACGGCACGCCCGCCTGCGCCCCTGGCTGCAAGACTTCACCCTCCAAGGCATCGCCTATGATGCCCCCAAAGTGCGCGCCGAGATCGATGCCAGCGAAAACAACGGCGCGCTCGGCTGGATGCTCTGGAATTACGAAAACACCTACACCGAAGGCGCGCTGAAGGGGCAGTAGCGGGTGGTTAGTGGTTAGTGGTTAGTGGTTAGTGGTTAGTGGTCCGTTTGAGTAAGCCCTGGAGGGGCGACAGACGGTAGCCCACAGTTCCAACTGTGGGAATAACCCCGAATATAGTTAAGCCCCGGAGGGGCGACAGAAAAGCCAAACCGCAGCAAGTGCGTGCTTAGCAGCTTTTCTGTCGCCCCTGCCGGGGCTTTTCCTTCCAGCGGTCCGATCCCACGGTCCTACCGGGGCCACCATCTGCCGCCCCATCCAAGACGAGCGCGACACCCAGAAATCCGTGTAATCCGTTCCCCTAATCTGTTGACCGCAACTCCACCAGCAGCCCCGCATGGTCCGAGGCGTAGAACCCGGCGGCATCCGGCTCCAGGCCAACCAGGCGGGCGGCCTGAGGCACCAGGGCGGCGGCAGGGGGCACAAACAGATAGTCGAGGCGGATAAACGGGGCCGGAGTGGGGAACGTGTAGCCGGGGGTGGTGGGGGCGAACGTGGCCCACGCATCGTGCCACCCGGCCTCGTGCAGCCGGGCGAGGGGCATCCCCGTCGGCACCTCATTAAAGTCGCCCGCCAGGAGCGTCATCCCCCCGTCGGGCTGCGCCGCGATCCAGCCGAGCAGTTGCTCGATGCTGCGCAGCCGGGCGGACTCATCCAGCGACAGGTGCAGATTAAGCACCCGCACCCGGCCATCCGGGCCGCGCAGGTCCACCGCGAGGGCGTTGCGGGTGCAGTCTTTTGCCGGGAACGAGAGGCTGGGCAAGGGGATGGGCACGCTGTCCAGCACCGTCCAGCCGGGGGAGACCAGCACCGCCTGCCCGTGCTGCGCCGCCCGCCGCCGCGATTGGGAGGCCGGGTGGTAAGCCAGGGTGTAGCACAGCGCCTGGGCCAGTTGCACGGCCTGGTTGGGGGCACCGGGGGCGGCCTCCTCGTCGCTGGCGGCCTCTTGCAACAGGAGCAGATCGGGCTGCTCCCGCGCCACGGTCGCCAGGACCAGGGCGCGGCGGCGTTCCCACAGGGCCAGGGCGGAGAGGTGCGGCGCACCAACAGGGTACGACGGCACGATGCCGCGGGGGTCGCTATACCCCCACGGCACCCCATAGGCCCACAGGTTCCAGGTCAGCAGCTTCACGCGCCGCTAGGGGCGCGGCGCGAAGCCGGGCGGCGGGGCTGCCGGATCGGGGGCAATCGTCTCCACATCGGCCCGCAAGGGCTGTGTGGGCGGCACCGGGCCGGGGCCAGCCGCCACCCGCGCCACCGGAAGTTCCGGGGCTGGCTCGGCGGGCGGGGGGATGGCGGGCACATGGCCGTTCGTGTTGGTGCTGGTCGGCAGGAAGTGCGGGATCAGCGCCAGCAGTTCGATCGGCACCGGGAAGATGATCGTCGAGTTGCGCTCGGTGGCGATCTCGGTCAGGGTCTGGAGGTAGCGCAACTGGATCGTGGCCGGTTCGCTGCCGATGATGTGCGCCGCCTCGGACAATTGCTGCGATGCCTGCAACTCGCCCTGGGCGTGGATGATCTTGGCCCGCTTTTCGCGCTCGGCCTCGGCCTGCCGGGCCATCGCCCGCTGCATCGACTGGGGCAGTTCCACGTCCTTCACTTCGACGATGCTGACCTTGATCCCCCACGGCTCGGTCTGCTCGTCAATAATGAGCTGGAGCTTCTGGTTGATCTCGTCGCGGGCCGACAGCAGGTGGTCCAGGTCGGCCTGGCCCAGCACGCTCCGCAGCGTCGTCTGGGCGATCTGGTGGGTGGCCCGCACATAGTCGGTGACGTTGATCACCGCCTTTTCGGGGTCAAACACGCGGAAGTAGACCACGGCGTTCACCCGCACGGTCACGTTGTCGCGGGTGATCACTTCCTGTGCGGGCACGTCCATCGTCACGGTCCGCAGGTCAATCTTGGTCATCCGCTCGACAAACGGGATCAGCAGGATCAGGCCCGGCCCGCGTGCCCCGGCCAGCCGCCCCACCCGGAACACCACCCCGCGCTCATATTCTTGCACCACCCGCACCGCCGCCGCCAGCAACGGCAGCACGATGATCACGATTGGCACCAACAACCCTAACAGCCCCAGCAAAATATCCATCGTAGACCCTCCTCCTAAGACCAGTTGTGAGCATCGAGACGTGATCATCCATTGGCGCTGCTATAAATAGTCCTCGCTAACTACCCTCATCGCTCACCACAAA
>JBBSEL010000026.1:0-13008 GCA_038239755.1 Chloroflexia bacterium
ATGTTTACATCGAGCGGATGGCAAGCCGTGGCATCATCAGCGGCTATGCCTGTGGTTCCAGCGCGTTTGAGCCGTGCGTCGCGCCGGGCAACCGCCCCTACTTCCGCCCGAACAACAACGCCACTCGCGGCCAGATGGCGAAGATCGCGGCTGCTGCCTTCTTCCCCAACTGCTCCACCCCGGTCAGGCGTTGACCCACGGGGTTAGCCACCAGGCTGGCCCCACCCATGACGAGGCACCCCAGATGGGGTGCCTCGTTCTTTTTGGGCCGGGTGCTACCCACCCGGCCCGATCTATGGTATGATTAGATGCTATGACCGCTATCTACTTTAATCCACGCACCAAGATCCTCATCACCTGGGCCTTGATTGGGCTGGCGATGGTGTTTCTCTATGCGGTCCGTTCGATCTTGCCCCCGTTCATCGCCGCCTTGATCACCGCCTACCTGCTCAACCCGATCGTTGGCTGGCTGGCGCGCCTCACCCACCTGCCCCGCCGCCTGTGGGCCGGGGTGATCTATTTCGCCCTGCTGGGCAGCCTGTTCTGGGGGTTGAGCCAACTGGTGCCGTCGCTGGGGAGCCAGGTCGGGGATCTGGCGAAGGCGCTACCGGGCTATTTGCAGCAGGTCGATACCTGGCTCAAGAGCAACCAGATCGAAGTGGCGGGGATCAACATCGACATGGGTCAGGTGAGCGCCGAGGCGACGCGGAACCTGGGGAACCTGGCGAACGAGCTGGGGCAGGGTGCCCCGGCGTTCGCGTTGGGCATCTTCGCCCAGCTTTTCGAGACGATCATCTATCTGGTCAGCACCTTCTTCTTCTTGCAACAGTCGGAGCATATCGTCAACGGCATCCGCTCGCAGTTCTCCCCCGATGTGCTGACCGAATTGGACCCCTGGATCCGGCGGATCAATGCCACGCTGGCGGCCTATGTGCGCGGGCAGGCGATCCTGATCGTCTACATGATCGTGGCGACCTTTGTCGCGCTGTCGATCCTGGACGTGCATTACGCCCTGGCGATGGCGGTGATGACCGGGTTGGTGGAACTGATCCCGTTCGCCGGGCCGTACCTGGCGGGCGGGGTGGCGGTCTTGCTGGCGATGACGCAGGGGGGGAATAGCTGGGGCTGGACCCCGGTGGTGCTGGGCGTGGTGGTGATCGTCGTCTACACCCTCCTGCGGCAGGTGCAGGACAACATCATCGGGCCGCTAGTCATCGGGCGGGTGATCGATCTGCACCCGCTGGCGGTCATCTTCGTCGTGCTGGCCGGGGCGGCGCTGGCGGGCCTGATGGGCCTGCTGCTGGCGATCCCGCTGGCCGCCTCGCTGCGGATCGTATTCCAGTTCTTGTTCCAGAAGCTGCGTCAGGAGGGACCCCGCGCCATCGTGCCGGTGTCGGCCACGGCCACCTGGGAAGACATCGCCCATGAGCTACGCGGCCTGAGCACCGAGCGGGCCGTGCTGGTCGCTCCGGCGGCCCCGGCAGCCCTGCAAGACCCGGCGACCTTCCGGCTGATGAGCATCGTGGCCCACGAAGCCGAACTCAAACTGACGCTGATGACCGACGACCCGGTGGCCCGCGCCCTGGCCGAGCAGTTCGGCATCGACACGATGGTGCTGCCGACCGACCTGCACCCGGCGGCGATCATGGCGGCAGGCCAGACCGTGCGCCCCGACTCCCCGCCGTCCACCCCCGCCGAGCGGGTGGCTGTGCCTTCGGAGGCTCCCGTCCGCCGATGAGCGACCGCCGTCCCCCGCATCCTGTCTATGGCCCGGCCCAGGCCCCGGTGCGCCTGGGGAACGAGCATGATCTGGCCGCCTGCCTGGCACTCGATAATGGCTATACCACCGGGCGGGTCTGGCAAATGGACCCGCATCGCCCCGACGACGCGCTGAGCGGGGCGGCGACCCCCCTGAACGACCTGGATGGGACCCTGGGGGCGATCTTTCGCCCGGTGCGGCTGCCGCGCCCTCTGGCCGTTCCCGGCGAGGCGGCGCAACTCGCCTCCCCCACTCGCCTGGCCCACTGGCGCACCGCCGAAGCCTTGCTGGTGGTCGGCCCCCGCCTGCCGCCCCCGCCGCCCGTCGAAGATATTGACGATCCCGCCCTGGCCGATCTCCCCCCCGCCCCGCGCCTGCCCCCGGTCCCCCTGCCCGAAGTGTGGGGCTACGTGCTGCTGGGCACGGATCGGCCCGCCGGGCACGCCTGGGTGCGCGCCCTGGCGGTGGGCACGAGCCACCGGGGCCAGGGGTTGGGCGGGCGTTTGCTGGCCGCTGCCCGCGCCTGGGCACGCGCCGATGAGGACGAAGGCGGGGCGGGCGGCCTGTCCAGCCTGCTAATCACCCTCGCCCCCAAGAACTACCCCGCGATCACCTTTTGCCGCCGCCACGGCTTCCGCTTCTGTGGCTACACCGACCTCCCCGCCAGCGGTGGCGACGTGCAACTCTGGTTTGCCTGCCCCGTGTCGGGGTGATCGGAGGACAGGCATGATCGTGTGGGGGCGGAGATCTCAATGTAGAGGAGACACCACGGCACGATGAACTTTGTTGTCGAGTTTCTGGGGGCTGTTTTGAGCCGGGTCGCCGGGTGGCTCCTGTTGAGCGGGCTGCTCTGGGTGCTGCGGCTGGTCGGCAAGGGGCTGGGCGCGATGGGCGGCCCGGTGCTGGCCTTTATAGGGGCGCGGCGGATGGAAGCCGAAGCGCCTGCCGCCCCGGTGGTCCCACCGGGCACCCTCGCGGTGACCTGTCCCGCCTGTGGGGCCAGCGTAGCACCGGGGCCGTTTTGCCCGGTGTGTGGCCGGGCCTTACCGGCGGCATGATACGGCTGTACATCTTCACCGGCAACCAAATAATTTCTAAACTGTGACTATTTGCACGGGCCGGACCCTCTAGCATCCCCCCCTGGCGATCTGCTATAATGAGGTTTGGTTCCGCGAGCGGTCGTTGGCACCGGAACGGCGCGGATGGGTCCCTATCAGCCCGATAAGGAAGTACCCATGAACGCACAGGATGCACAAGCACGGCTGGTGGGTTTGTTGCGGGGGCACCGCGAAACCTTGATCGCCGAATTTATCCAGAGGGCACAGGCCACGATCCCCGCCTACGCCGCCACCCCTCCCCTGATCCTGGTCGAACGCTTCAGCGGCAGTCTCGACTCGATCATCCACTGCCTGGGGGAGCGTGATCTCTCGGTCCTGACCCGCTACCTGGAGGAAAGCACCCGCCACCGGCTCCAGGCGGGCGTCACCATCGAGGCGCAGATGCTGGCCGCGCATGTGATGGAATCGGCTATTCGTGATCTGGTTACGCGGGAACTGGCCGGGGATCCGGCCCTTTTGACGATGGCCCTACGCCGCGTTGACCTGTTCGCCATCACGAGCCGCAATATCATGGGCCGCGCCAACCTGGCAGCGGTGCTGGACAACGGCTCCTACATCCCCCAGGTACACGATCCCTCCTCCGCTCACCTCTGAAGCGCGGCGACGACGGCGTCCCCCGGCGCAAGATCCACAACGAAGTGGTCCCCCCCGAAGCGCAGATCGCTATCGACCCCCCGGAACAGCACCGTGCAACTCCCCACCGGCTCGGACAGGGCGAAGCGCCCCTGCTGGCGTTCGGCGCGTGGGTTGATCACGACCAGTAGCGCCCCCTGGGCCGTGGGCCGCACCTGCACGGCCACTTCCAGGCCGGGGTGGGGGTGCACCGCCGGATGGACGCCGCGCTCGCTCAGCACCCCCCGCCAGAAGTTGCGGATGCCCTCCCGCTCGGCGGGGCGCATGGTGTAGTAGGCCGGGGTGGCGTAGGCCCCGCCGACCAGCGTACCGATCATCGTGCTGGTGCCCGCCCCCAGCCGGGTCACATACGCTGCCGGGTCCCGCCCATGCCAGAGCAGCACCTCGTCCCCCGCCCGGTACGTCTCCAGCACGTAATCGCCGCGCAACGCGCCCTGCCCGCGCCCGGTCAGCCCCACGCTGCTTTGCGGGGCGTAGAGCAGGGCACGCAGCGGCTCGAAGGCGTCAAGCAACTGCTGGCTGGTGGGATGTTGGGCGATCAGCGCGGCCCGTTCGCGCAGCCGATGGTTGCGGCCCCAGGTGCGGGCCAGGTGCAAGATGCTCGATAGCCGGTTGGGGATCTGCACGCTGGTGGGGGCGTAGGGGTAGAGATCGTGGGTGTCCAGCGGCCTGCCCTGGAGGGTCCGGCGGGGGGTGCGCCCACAGGTGATCAGGTGCCCGCCCCCGGCGACATACCCCCGCAGCCGCGCATAGGTCGCCGCATCGACCCGCCCTTTGCTGACCAGGATGAGCACCCGGCATGCGGCCAGCGCCTCCGGTGTCGCCCGCTCCAGGTCGATCCAGATCACGTTCGGTCCATAGCCCGCCGCCGTCACCGCGCCGACCACCCCCGCCTGCCCCAGCACCCCGGCGAAGATCCGCGCCGGTTCTTGCACCGGCACCCCCGGCACGAACTCGTCGGCGGCGAATCGCCCGTCCGGCCCGTAGAACGCCACGCCCACCGAGGACTGAGGACTGAGGACTGAGGACTGAGACGGTTCCTCCTTTCCATTCCCTGACCCCTGACCCCTGACCCCCGCCCCCGGCTCCGCACTAACCCCCATCCCCCAACCCCCATCCCCCAAAAACGCCAGCAGGCGGGCGGCGATGGCGTGGCGGGGGCCGGGTTGGCCTTCGTGGTCCCAGATCGTTCGGTAGGTGTAGGGGTGGCCGTCGGGTTCGACGCCGTCTTGCACGACGTAGAAGCTGAAGCCGCCCAGGCCGTGCGCCAGGCCCCCGGCCACGTTTTGCACCAGCCTGGCGTCGTCGGTCTGGCTGCGCGGGTCGAACCAGCCGGTGCCCAGTTCCCAGCCGAGGAGCGGCTGCGCGGGCGGCGTGAGGGCACGAAAGCGGCCCGGAACGACGATGCTGGCCCAGGGGAAGTCGGCGGGCAGCGTATTGCCGCTCATCTTCAGGTAGAGGTCGTAGCCGTAGAGGGTCAGGCCGGGGGTGCGTGCTTTGGCCGCCGGGTCGCTGGGCGATTGGGCGGTGCCCGCCTCGTTGTGGCTCAGTGGCACCGGCACGCCGACCGTCTGCGCCACTCCGGCCAGCCACGCCAGGTAGTCGGCCACTGCGTCTTCCAGAAAGTGCTGCCAGTCATTGACCAATCCCTGCTGGAAGGGGGGGCGGGGCGGGGTGATCGCGGCGAAGCGCCGCCTGCGCGTGCCCCAGGCGGTGTTGAGCGCAGCCTCGTCGCCATAGGTGCGGGCCAGCCAGGCGCGGAAGCGGGCCAGGGTGTCGGGGTTCCAGTCCCAGCGACCCAACCCGTTCTGTTGCAGGAAGCCGGTTTCGTTGACCAATTGCCAGGCCACCACCGGGCGGTCCCAGAACTCGCCCAGCACCAGCGCCACCGCTGCGTACCAGCCCTGCACCGCTGCCCGGTAGGCCGGGTGCCCCAGCGCGAACGCATCCCAGTAGGTGCCGCCGACCGGTTTCCCGTCCGGCCCCAACATCCGCGCCTGGGGGATCTGCGCGGCCAGCCAGCGGGGATAGCCAAACCCGGCGTATTCAGCGTTGATATAGGGGCCGGGACGGGCCACCACGACCAGCCCCTCGGCCTGGGCAGCACGCAAGAACCCGGTCAGATCGCGCCGCCGGTCGGTCGCCCCGGCGAAGTCGTAATGATCCGGCTCCGTCTCGTGCCAGATCCAGGGGATGGTGGTGGTGACGGCGTTGAAGCCCAGCGCCCGCATCCGGCCCAGGCTGCGCTCCCACTCGCCCCGCGGCAGGCGGAAATATTGCAATTCCCCGGCGCGCATAAACCAGGGCTGATCGTCCAGATAGAGCGTGGCGTGGTGCGTGGTGAGGCGAGGCATGGGGCCGTCCTAGGGTCGCCGCTGGCGGCGCACCCCGCGCACGAGGAAGAAGCCCGCCAGCAGCACCAGCACCCCGACCAGCCACCAACGCCAGGGGTCAGAGGGGGTGCCGCCGGGTGGGGCGGTTGCGGAACCGACCGTGCCCGGTGCCGTGGAGGTCGGCCCGGTAATCGCGGGCGGAGAGGGCAGGGCGGCGGCAGGGGTCGCGGCTGCCTGGCGCATCACCAACGTCAGCGCGGCGATCCCCACCGGCTGTTTGGTCTGGCTGCCGCCCCACACGGTATCAATGGTCAGGCGCACCCGGCCTGTGACCGGGGTTGGCAGCTTCAGCGGTTGCGTCTGGCTGGTGTTCTTCCAGATCAGCACCTGTGTCACGCCGTTTGCAGCGGTGAGCGTGCTCGTCTGCGGGCGGCTATAGCGCATGGCACTGACATAGACATTCAACCCGATCTCGTCAAGCTGGCTATCCGGCGGCGTGTCCCACTCGATCCACTGGCCTTCGGGGGGTTGGGCCGGGTCGCTGATCCAGCCGGTGTTCGCCTCATTATCGAAGGCTCGCCCGCCATCGAACAGGATGCCGCCGATGGTGTAGGCAGAGGAGACGCGGATGCTGCCCGGCACGGGGTTGCTCGGCTCGCCAGGCGGCGTGTTGGTGGGATCGGCAGCGGGCGGAGGTGCATTCCCCGGCACCGGATCGTTCGGCCCGCCAGGGGGGATCGTGCGGGTGGGGTTGGTGTAGACCAGGGTTGCCGCGCCCGGTGCGGCACTCTTCCCGGCGACCCGCCCGCTGGCCTGCACGGAGCGTGTTCCCGCCAGCAGCCCCAGCAGCCCGACCACGCCGAGCAGTACCAGCCCGGCCAGCACAAAACCGCGCCCTTCGCTCTGCATAAGAGCGAAGGGCCGGGAGTGCGGATCAATGCCCGTCTGTCCGATCCTCAGCACTCAGTCCTCAGCATTCAGCACTCGTCAGTCGCTCGCCAGCGTTTCGCCCAGGCCCAATTCGGCAGCACTGGGAACGCCCCGTTCGGTCTCTTCGATCAGCCAGTCCACCACGGCGTTGAGGTCGCCGCTCTGGCGATAGACCTGAAGTTCGCGGTCGGCCCCGGTGCCTTGCGCCAGGATGGTGTGGACGTAGTTGACCGCCTCGCGGCTATCCAGTTCGTCCACCACATCGTCCACAAACTCCAGCAGTTCCAAGGCCAGTTCGCGCATCGGCACCTCGATACCCTTGCCGAAGTCGATCAGCTTGCCGTCAATGCCGTAGCGGGCGGCCCGCCATTTGTTCTCCTGGATCAGCGCCCGGTTGTAGACCCGGAAGCCCAGATTTTGATCGCGCAGGCGGTAGAGCTTGTAGACAATAGCCTGGAATAGCGCGGCCAGGCAGAGCGTCTCGTCGGCGGTGACCGGCATATCGGCGATGCGGAACTCCAGCGTGGGGTAGAACGGGTGCGAGCGCATGTCCCACCAGATCTTCTTGCCGTTGTCGATGCAGTTGGTCTTGACCAGGGTTTCGACAAAGCCGTTATACTCGGCCCACGAATTAAAGGTCGGCGGGATGCCGGTGCGGGGGAACTGCTGCCAGACCACCGTGCGATAGCTCTTCAGGCCGGTAAAGCGCCCCTGCCAGAACGGCGACGATGTGGACAGCGCCAGGATGTGCGGCAGGAAGTAACGGGCCTCGTTCATGATCTCGATCCGCCGGTCGTTGTCGGGGATGCTGACATGGACGTGCAGCCCGAAGATCAGGATCGAGCGCACGACATCCTGGAGGTCTTCTTCGAGGATCTTGTAGCGGTCGTTGGCGGTGATGAGCTGATTTTGCCAGTGCGAGAAGGGGTGGGTGCCCGCTGCGACGATGCGCAGCCCGCTCTTCTGGGCGGTGTCGATCACCGTGCGGCGCAGGGTCATCACCTCGTTGCGCGCCTCGGCGATGGTCCGGCAGACATCGGTGGTGGTTTCGACGATGGACTGCATCATCTCCGGCTTAACCCGGTCGCCCACCAGCACCTGGGTCTGGGCCATCATCTGCTCGATATGTGGCTTGAGATCGCGGGTGGCCGGGTCCACAATCTGGAACTCTTCTTCCACCCCAATCGTAAACTCGTTGTCGGTCTCTAACGCGGCCATATGGCGGCTCCTCTCCGGTATATCGTGGCCTTGCTGGCCTGGGGGTGCGGCGGCGCTGCCGACGGGTGCGGGGTTACAGGTTGTCGAGCAAGAACATGGAACGTCTGGCTAGATGCAGCACCGATTTCGTTAGCGCAGGTAACGCGGGAACGGCATCGTCGTAATCCGCCTGGTTCCTTAGAGTACGCAGACGATTCAAGTTCCGTCCGATTTCGCGCCGCGTTTTGCTGCGGCTATTTCTGAACTGTGTTTGCACGTAATGATGGGCCAGGCTATCGGGCGGGATGCGATGTTGCTCTACATCCCGCAGATGATTACGGGCTTTGCAAAAGAGCGCATAATAGGCCCGGCTGATGGCCGATCGCAACTGCGCTTCTTCGGTGGATGGTGGCGTTGCTTGCCCGGCCATTTCCTGCGCCAGGTGCAGGTATTCAGTCTAATCAAAGCTCATCGGTAGGTGATGATGAATTCAAGCTGATCCTGCGCCAGCTCTCCATTGTCCAGCCACCAATTGTTATCGAATTGCTCCAACTGATCAATCGCCGCATCCGCGCAACCTTTGGGATGATAAAAGCGACCAATTGTGCGTACCCGATCATCTCTGGGTCTACCACAACTTCCAATGACACGGCGGCATCCGCAAAATAGTCTCTGAGCTTGTTACGCGCTTCCAGGAGAATGGGGACGAGAACCGGATGCTGCTCCAACCAGTCGATGACCTCTCCCCGCCGGGGGAGTTGGTAATATTGCTCCATTTGCTCCAGGTCTGGTGGCGCAAGCGGAGTGATTGTGTTTCGGATAGACATACAGTGTACCCTCCTTGCTTGCCCATCGTCGTTAAGACCATATTAGCATGATCGGGGCTGGCCCGGCAAGGTGGCGCGGGCCGGGGCCTCCTGGCACGATGGGCAGGAGGCCCCGGCGGGGTTGGGTTATCCCTTCGGCTCGACCAGCATACTGGCGGTGACGGTGCCGGTTCCGGCGGTCACGTTGAGCAGCGCTTCGGCAGAGAGTCGGGTGAGAATGCCTTCGCAGTCGGTGCCGTACAGGTAGGGGTCGGTATCGGCGGCGAGGTCGGCGACGATGATACTGCCGTCGTCCGCGATGAACGGATACGGCTCTTTCTCCAGCACCACCCGCTCTTGCACGGCGAACGAGTGGTTGAGGGCATCGGCCAGGGTGGCTTCCCACTCGGTCTGGCTCACCGTCCAGCCGATGACCACGCCTTTGCCCCCGTACTCGTCGTTCGGTTTGAGCACCAGCCGGTCGCGGTTGTCGAGGATGAACGGGACCAGATCGACTGTGCCGCTGCCATAGGTGGTGTGCTGCTCGTGGACCTTGCGCGTCCAGGGGATGTGGCGCAGGATCAGTTCGCGCTGCTCTGGCGTGTAGAGATAGGCGTAGGCGTCGTCGTGCAACAGGGCCAGGCTGAGCTTTTTGTGGAGGAACTTGGCGCGGAAGGCGTTGATCACCATCACCTTGCCCGCCACATAGGCATCGGTGAACGGCTTCGCCACGTCGGGCTTCTCCAGCAGTTCGCTGGTCAGCACGCGCTTGTAGGCGATATCGATCACGAATTCGCCCGACCACAGCCGCCCGCCGCGCCATTCCAGCGCTTCGGGCGTGGTGATGATACATTCCAGCCCCTTGCCCTCGAAGTATTCCTGGAATAGCTCGAACTCAGAGTTGGTCGGCACCCCCTCCCAGTCGATGATGGCGATGCGCGGGCGCTCCGGGAACTCGTGCGCGCCCCGGTTCCGGCGGAACTGGGCGTACTGGGTCATCACTTCCTGGTAGAAGCGGTCGCGGGAATAGATCGGGCGGACACTGTAGCTTTCCTGAAACTTATGAACGGCGGGCAGATCCAGGAACACATCGGTCAGCACGTCGGTGTAGGAGATGGCCGCGGGCGACTCGCCGTTGCATTCGACAAAGTGCCAGGCGTGCTCCGACCAGAAGCTGTCCATGCGGATGCAGGGCGACGGCTCGCTGAAGCCGGGGTCCACCAGGGCCAGCCGTTCTTCTTCTTCGGTCAGGTCCAGTTGGGCGCGCAGCATCGGGTCGACCACGCAGGCTTCGCGCAGCCGGACCATGGCGCGGGCCAGCGTACTGCACGTCTGCTGGATATAAGCATACTGGCGCGGGGTGACGAAGCGCGGGCGCAACGTGCGGCTGAACGGCACCCCGCCGAAGGTCAGCTTGTCGCTATAGCTGCGTGCGGTGAGTATGTCCGCCGACCGCTGGGCCAGGTCGGGGTCCGCCGCCAGCATTTCGATGTAGTCGGCTTCGGCCTGTTTGGTTGAACCCAGCGCGAAGTCGTCCAGTGTTTTCATGCGCCCCCCTCTCCGGCGGCTTCCAGTTCGGGCACCTCGTCGGGATTCTTGTCTTGCTCATGATCGTGGGCCGGGGCCGGGCTGCTGCCGTCGCCGGGGGTGGGCTTGCCGCTCACCTGGAAGGGCCGCCAGGTGTTCTGGAAGCCGGCCACCCCTTTGCTGGCCCCGGTGGTGGGGCCAGCGCCGAGGGGCGTGGCGGCGGAATTGAGCAGCCCGTCCCAGCGATATTCCTGGCCCGGCACATAGTCGCTGAGGGCGCGTTCGATGCACAACCGGGCCATGTTCTCGACCACCCACTCGAAATAGATCGGGCCGACGCTGTAGTAGTCCATGTCGGGGGCGACGTTGAGGAAGTCGATGGCATAGGGCACGCCGTCGCGCACGGCGAACTCGACCGTGTTCATGTCGAAGCCGAGCGCCTGGTTCAGCTTGCGGGCATCATCTACCACGCGGGCGGCCAGTTCGCTTTCGAGGAAGCCGGGGTCATGCTGGTAGCGTTCGTGGAAGGGGTTGTCTGGTTCGTAGCGGATCGGCATGATGTTGGTCTGGCCCAGGCAGTAGCAGCGCACGTACTTGTCCCACTTGATCCCTTCCTGAAGGATCATGCCCAGCGTCCCGGTCTGATCGAACGCCCAGATCAACTCTTCGACCGAGTGGATCTTATAGACGTTTTTCCAGCCGCCGCCGATGAACGGCTTGAGGAAGGCGGGCAGGCCGGTGTAGGCGATCAGATCATCCCAGGGGATGGGGTACAGAAGATTGCGCAGCGACTCGGTGACGACGCCTTCGATGTACGATTTCTGCGGCAGCACCACGGTTTTGGGCACGGCCACGCCCAGCTTGGTTGCCAGGGCGCACTCGAAGAACTTGTCATCGGCAGACCACCAGAAGGGGTTGTTGATCACGATGCAGCCCTCAAGCACGGCCTGCTTGAGGTAGGCGCGATAATACGGGATCTCGTGCGAAATACGGTCCACGATCACCCGATAGGGGCACGGCTCGTCCATGCGGGTGCCGCCCAGCGACACCAATTCGGCGCGGACATTGTCGGCCTTGCCCAGTTCGTTGACCTTGTGCAGGAAGGCGGGGGGAAAGGTATTCTCGCGCCCGCACAACAACCCGATCTTGATTTCTTGCGTAGCCATAGCCTCCTCCTTGAGCGGTGTGCCTGACCTTAGTACAAGAATTTGAGGGCCATCTGCTGCCAGATCGGCCAGTCATGCCAGGCACCCAGCCAGACATCGAGAAAATGGGGTACTGCTTTTTGCCACAGCGCCTCGCTGAGGTGCCGGGTCGAGGTGAGACAGATATCGTCGGACCCGACGGCGAGGACGATGTTCTGGCGGCGCATCTGCTCCAGGTACCAATCGTCGCTGAGGTTGGGTATATATTCCAGCGGCGAGTTGTAATACTCCTGAAGGTCGTGGCCCCCCCGCAACAAGAATTGCAGGCTGTAGGCCCCGCTCATGGCGACCACCTGTTGCACCCGGTCGGGGTGCTTGAAGGCGAAGTTCACGGCGTGGTACGCGCCGAAGCTTGCGCCGGTGGTCGTCAGGTTGTGGTTGACCTCGCCGTTGCGGTCGGCCCACCAGGGCAGCAATTCGCTCAGCAGGTAGTGCTCGTAGGCGTTGTGCCGCAGGGCACGGTCGCGCACGGGGATGCGGCGGTTATACCAGCTTTCGGTGTCCACGCCGTCCACGCAGAGCAACTGGATCGATCCGGCGTCCAGGCGCTCGCGGAGCGTGTTGATCATCCCGAAGTCTTCATACTGGAAAAAGCGCCCCATCGAGGTGGGGAAGACCAGGATCGGCCTGCCGCCCTGCCCGAACAGTAGAAACTCCATCTCGCGGCCCAGCGCTGGGCTGTACCATTTGTGGTACTCACGATTCATACAGGGATACTTCCTTTGTGTGCAGAATGTGGGTGGGCGGACCGCGCCCCCATAGAGGTGGCCCGTTGCGGGCACATTGTAGCAGGTTTCGGGCCGCAGCGCAAGACGATCCCCCCAGGGGCACGAACAGGCTCGAATGGCGCTACTGGATACGCAAAAGGGCCAGCCGGGTGGGCTGGCCCTCGCGTCCCTGCGCTTTGCGGGTGTCTTACGGCACGGTGGGGATGGTGATCGACGGGTCGTTGAAGCGGCTGAAAGTATAGCCGATGCCGAACCACCCGCGGGCACCAGGTGTCATAGTGGGGTCGGGAGTTGGGCTGTTGGGGTCGAGAGAAACTGGGATCTGGCTGAATAGTACATTGGCTTGCTGGGCTATTACTTTCATATTAATGTGGCGTCGTACTTTCAGAATGTGCAGGGTCGCGGGGTCAATCCAAAAATCGGCGCCCTGTAGCGCTTCTATGCTGCCTGCACTAACGATCACATGCTGGGTTGGCACCGATCCAATCAGCTCAGCGGCCAGAACAGCCTGAGCGTGCCCGGTACTGAGCAGCAATTGGAAATCCCGGATGAACTCCGGCCCGGCCAGGCCGCTAGGTATCCCGTAGAGCCGCGCCACCTGAGAGTTCAGGTCATCGGACGGCACAGGTGTCCAGATGCCATTAACCCTACGGTAGACGTTGGCACCGCTCCGCAGCTCTTCCTTGCTCTGTGTGCTCGTCGAAATCTCCGCATAGCTTTGGTCGGAGCCGACAAAATCTATCGTCCCGTTCGTAGCCGGGGCGGTGCTGGG